>JAITWS010000025.1 GCA_031285185.1 Methylobacillus sp. | reverse complement strand
CTTCGATGGCGCAGTTGAGTTGGACGAGAGTTACTTTGGCGGCGCACGCAAAGGCAAACGGGGGTACGGTGCGGCGGGCAAGGTGGCGGTGTTTGGCATTCTCAAGCGCGGTGGCAAGGTCTTCACCAAGGTGGTCAATGACACCCGGGGCGAGACCCTGATGAGGTTGGACGAAATTGTAGAAAGCGCCGATTCTGTTGAGTGCAGCTTGTAATATTCTTCCGTTGGAAATCACAAGCTGGCGCAGAAGTGGTTTGAGCATTCCAAACAACCGCTTGACCCGCCCATTTTGCCAAGCCACAGAATTCGAAAAGAACTGATATACCGAATGCCTATTTCCTCAAAAATCGAGTGCGCAAAATAGAATGAAATAGACGAGCAGTAAAGAATAAATTTTGTGAGCAATTTCATGAATCAGGATACCAAGTAAGGGTCGGCGTTAATGTCGTATTTCGAAGCAGCATACTGCCGACCATTTGCCTTTCTCTGAGTGCCAAAACCCGTGACCTGTTTAGAATGGAATTCGCTCGCCAACACGGATATCGCCGAGATCTATGCCAGAAAATTCGTTGCGGCCCTGGGTCAGCAGCATCTGCGCGATCTATCGAGATGAATGGGGTCATCCGGCACGATGGTGAAGTGCTTCTCTGAGCGGCTTGGCTCATGCTCAGCCCCAGTGGTCGCTTTTGCAATGCTCGCATATAGAAACTCTGCCAACGCTAAGCTGAAAACTCGCCAACCTGGAGACATTCCAGAAACGCCAGCATAATCTCAGCGCGCAAAAAAGACGCCTAGCCACACTGGCTGAGACTCAAAAAACCTGCTGACCAGCCAGCCTACGCTTAAAGCCCGTTCAGTTGCAAATCTATGGCCGTTTTCAATTGGCTCACCCAAACATTGTAATTTGGATGGATATACCGCGCACCATCACAGGCGGCGTAGTTCATATTGATACTATCTTTGTACATCAACGAATAAGAGTTGGCGCTGTACGGAATATTAACAATAATGGTATGTTTATTGCGTACTTGAAGTGCTGCATCAAGGCTCGTGTCAGTCACATTGGATATCTGCCAGTTCCGGCTCAGAGCCGCGCTGGTGATGACATTTTTTATCTGCGCGGCGGACAGTTTTTTCTGACTTCCGGTTGCAACGGGAAGATTCGCCAAGTCCAGAACTTCGGCGGGCTTGCGTGCCCCACGATAGCAGTGCGCGTCTTTCTTGCTGGTGCCACCTCCATCCAGACGCACTTCCTGTGCATAAGCGGAAGTGGTGAATACGGCCAGCATAACCAGAGTAATGCTCGTCAGTTTTGTTGCTTTCATTTGATGCTCCTGTTGTTGGATAATATGGGATGTAGGTTAAATTATGAGGGAAAATTGAAGCAGTTGCACTTTTCTGTTAGAAAACATGCTGTATGGCCTTTAGTGTTGGCATTGGAGGAAAGTTGGCATGAGGGTGTTCCCGCTTTTGCAGAAAATGTAGTGGAACCTGCTTTGCGGGTGATGCCCGCCATGCTGCGTCGTCGAACGAATTTCACCGGAAAAATGGCACTTGAGGTGGCTTTTGAGTGTCTCGGACAACTTCAGAATGTGCCTGTCGTATTTTGTTCCCGACATGGTGAAGTGGAACGTTCCGTCAGTATGCTGACGGATAAAGCGCAAGGTGAACCTGTCTCTCCGATGGCTTTCAGTCTTTCTGTACATAATGCTGTGGCCGGACTGTTTTCAATCGCACGCTCCGATCATGCTCCGGCGATGGCGATTGCCGCGCAGCAGGATGTGGTAGAGAACGCTGTTATTGAGGCTTGCTCATTGCTGAATGACGGAGCAACCTCCGTATTGCTGGTCGTGTACGATAATCGCTTGCCATTGATATATCGCGGCTTTGAGGATGAGGCCGCGCGCCCTTTTGCGTGGGCATGGTTGATGGAAAAACCACAATACGATGTGCTTTCGCTTTCGTGGCAAGATGCAAAAAAACATGATTTTCCTTGCATTCAGAAATCTGCTACGCTACGCCCGCTGGACATTCTGCGGTTTTATCTGCAGGGTGAAAAATGCCTCTCCTATACTTCTGATCGTCGTGCTTGGTGCTGGGAAAGATATGCCCAATAGAATAAATCGCTACTGGCGTATTTTTGCTACCGGCTTGAGTTTTTTGATATTTGGTTTAGGTGGTGTGCTGTTGAGAGTGTTGGTGTTTCCAGTGCTGCGGTTATTTATCCGGCAGCAATCAGACCGCAGACGTGTTGCGCGTGATATTGTGCGCCGCTCTTTCCAGTTTTTCATCGGCCTTTTACAACTCCTCGGTGTTTTGCGCTTTCGGATATACGGACTGGAAAAACTGAATCGGTGCGGTTTGTTGATTGTAGCCAACCATCCGACACTGATAGACACGGTTTTTCTGATGTCGTTGGTGCGGGATGCCTCCTGTATCGTCAAGAGTGATTTAGTCAAAAATCCATTTACACGGGGGCCGGTACTGGCCGCGGGTTATGTGACGAATGCAGACGGTGCCGGCTTGGTAGATGATTGCATCCACTCGCTGGAAAACGGCAGCAATCTGATTGTCTTCCCGGAGGGTACACGCACACAAACCGAAAACATCATGGCATTCAAAAGGGGAGTGGCCAACATTGCAATTCGCGGTAGGCGTAACATTACGCCCGTCTATATTCGTTGCACACCAGCAGTATTGAAGAAAAACATGCCTTGGTGGCAGGTGTCTTCGCGGTGTCCGAACTTTGAAATTACAATCGGAGAAGACATTGCGGTGTTACCATTTATGGAAAATGCTGCCAATGAAACACTAGCTGTTCGTGAGCTCACGCAGTATTTACAGAATTATTTTAACCGGGATATTGATCAAAAATTGAATCAAAGGGAGAAAAAACATGAATTTGCCTGAAGAAGATATAAAACAGTTGATTATTAATACGCTGCAACTGGAAGATGTGATGCCGCAGGATATAGATGCGGAAGCACCGCTTTTTGGGGAGGGGTTGGGTTTGGATTCCATTGATGCGCTGGAGTTGGGTATTGCCCTGCAGCGTCGGTACGGGATCACGCTATCGGCGGAGTCGGAAGAAACCCGTCGGCATTTTGCCTCAGTGCGTTCCATTGCACAGATGGTAGCGGCGTTTACCAACAAATAGCGATGGAGAAAAATAGAATGAAGATAACGTCGGCAATGGGCAAAGAAGAAATTTACGCGCTGGTGGCGAAGGAGCTGCATGAGATGTTTGAAATTGATCCTTCCCGTCTTGTGCCGGAAGCTCATCTTTACACTGATTTGGATATTGACAGCATTGATGCGGTTGATCTTGTGGTCAGGCTTAATCAGATCACGGGAAAACGCTTCCAGCCGGAAACCTTCAAGGCAGTGCGTACTGTTGATGATGTGGTTAATGCAGTTGCACAACTAATCCGGGAAAACAATCCATAAACACTCTGCTGATTTTTCTGACGCTTTCGTATCCGCTTGCGCTTTGGTTTGGCAGGGAATATGTGGAACCGCGCTGGTTCTCCATCCTCCTGCTGTTGCTGATTGCAGCGCGGCTGCAAGTGCTGAAAAAAGACCGCATGGCAGTGTTGTTGACGCTGGGAACATTGGTGCTGGCAGGCGTGGCGGTCTGGCAAAATGCTTGGTTGCCGCTGAAACTTTATCCTTTTCTGGTCAATTTGGGGATGCTCCTGCTTTTCAGTTTCAGTTTGTATTTTCCACCTACGGTTGCGGAACGCATCGCGCGTCTGCGTGATCCTGATTTGCCGGAGCATGTCGTTTGGTACACCCGGCAAGTCACAAAAGTATGGTGTCTGTTTTTTATACTGAATGGATCCGTAGCGTTTTACCTTTCGTTTTACGGCAGCGACGAGATCTGGACGTTGTACAACGGTGTAATAGCCTATCTATTGATGGGCGCGCTTTTCGCCATTGAATATCTCTGCCGACTTCGCTTTAGGCGGTTGCATAATGGATAAGCCTAAAAATCAATGCGTGGTTTTGATGGCAGATCGTCCTGCCGAGCAAATTGTTGCCATCAAACAAAAGAGAACACTTTCATTGGCCGCTTTTTGCCAGCGTATTATTTTATGGCGGGAACTTGTAAAAAAGCAGAAAGGAGTGTCAGCAGCACTTTATTTCAATGATACGGCAGAGTTTGCTGCGGCAATGTTGGCACTGCTACAGGAAGGGCGGCGTGTTTTCTTGCCGTCAGATACTTTGTCGGCGACCTGTCATAGGTTGAAGCAGGAAGTTGATTTTTTTGTGGGCGATTTCCCCCAAACGTGTCAGCCATTAAATACGCTTGGCAATCTTTGGGTAAATACGGCATCTGAAATGGAAACTTCCGAAACTGGCAGCCATTGTTCACTGACGTTGCCTGCCGACGCTGAAATAGTAATCTACACTTCCGGCAGCACGGGGCAAGCGCAAGCGATTCCAAAAAATATCATGCAGTTTGTAGTGGAAGTAGCTACGCTGGAAAAAGTGTTCGACACCTGCCTTGAGCAGGCCGATATTATTGCCACAGTATCGCATCAACATATCTACGGCTTGCTGTTCAAGGTTTTTCTTCCGTTGGTCACGGGGCGCGCTTTTAATGCGGATATCTTTCATTTTCCTGAAGAAATTGCTGCGGTTTCAGCTTCTCGTGATGTTGTGTTGGTTTCCAGTCCCGCTTACCTCAAGCGCTTTGCCTATGGTTCGGTGTGGCAGGCAACTCAACATCGTATCCGTGCGGTTTTTTCATCGGGAGGTTTGCTGGATTATGCTGCTGTCGAGCAGGTCAAGGCATGGACAGGTAACGCGCCCGTTGAAGTGTATGGCAGTTCGGAAACCGGCGGAATTGCCTGGCGAAAACGTCAGAATGGCAACGAGGAACATTGGCGCGCTTTACCAGGTGTGGCTTGGCGGTGCTCTGAAGCAAGTGGCGCACTGGAAGTATCTTCACCGCACTTGCGTGACAACAATTGGTTCTCGACGGCTGATCGTATTCAGATGATTGATGAGCAACATTTTCTCTTGCTGGGGCGGCTTGATCGCATCGTTAAAATAGAAGAAAAGCGAATATCGCTGGAAGCCATTGAGTCTGCACTAAAGCAACACCATTGGGTGACAGATGCCCGCGTGGTGGTCGTGGATATGGAGCAGGCCGGAAAAGAAAAACTTGCGGCAGTTGTGGTGTTATCTCATGCAGGGCGGCAGCAATTACAATCCACAGGCAAGCTAAATGTTAATAGTCAGTTGCGACATTGGCTTGCGAAAAGTGTGGAACAGGTTGCGCTTCCAAAAATATGGCGGTATCTGGAAACCTTGCCTGTTAACGCGCAGGGAAAAACAACATATTCCACATTAAAAACCATACTGGATACGGAAATGTCCGAGACCGCCACCTTGCAAACTGCAACCGATTTCCCGGAGTTTGCCATACTGGAACAGACGAGATCTCGTGTGTTGTTGGAAACGCTTTTACCTCCGACGCTGCTTTATTTCCAGGGGCATTTTCCCGGACAGCCTATTTTGCCCGGCGTTGTTCAGCTTGACTGGGCTATTCGCTTGGCAAAACAGTATTTTTCAATTCAATGTGACAGCAACATCCAGCGTCTGAAATTTCAACATATCATCACGCCGGGAATGCGGGTACGGCTGGAACTCGTAAACGAAGCCGAGAAATCCAGGGTTGCCTTTCGTTATTTTTCCGAAACAGCACAACATGCGGAAGGGCAAATTGTTTGCGAAAATATTTCCGGGGAAGATGTGCAAAGCCGAGCAAATCGGCAGATTCAACCATCGGACACCTTTAATTTCAGACACGGCGAATAATCTTGCTTGATAAAGACTTTTCATCCCAAAAACAGACCGCCTTTGAGGCGCGGTTTGACGCGCAAAAAATTGCCTTTGGCCCGATAGTGTTCCAGTGTGTGCGTTACGCATGGAAACGGGGAATGCTGGAGGCGCTGGCCAAAGCCGGTTCGCTGGGGCTGTCGGTTGAGACGTTGGCGCAAACAGGGCAGTGGACAGCCTATGCACTGAAGGTGGTGTTGGAAAGTTGCCTGTCCGCCGGTGTGGTGAAATTGCAAAACGGTCATTATGTGTTGGACAAGACCGGTTATTGTGTGTTGACGGACAAAATCACGCAAATCAATCTTAACTTTATGCACGATGTTTGTTATCAAGGTCTTTTCGATCTGGATGTGGCGCTCGATCAGGAAAAACCCATAGGCCTTCGGCATCATGGAGATTGGTCAAGTTTGTATGAGGGCATGTCCGTTATGCCGGAGCCTGCCAAAGAGAGCTGGTTTCTATTCGATCAGTATTACTCGGACATTTCCTTTCCCTCCATCATGCCGGATGTTCTGGCGACCAATCCCATGCATATCATGGACATTGGCGCAAATACCGGAAAATTCAGCATTGCGGCATTAAAGGCGCATCCTTCCGTTGAATTACATTTGCTCGACTTACCTCAACAACTTGCAATGGCAAAAGAAACGCTACTCAAAGCGGGGCTGGAAAATCGGGCGCACCTGCATCCGGTGGATATGCTTAACACGGATACTCCCTTTCCGGGCGGAATGGATGTCATCTGGATGAGCCAGTTTCTCAGTTGTTTTTCCGAAGCCATGATTTCCGCCATTTTGCAGCGAGCGGTCAATGCGCTGGCGAAAAACGGACAGGTGCTGATTATGGACACTTTCTGGGACAGGCAACGTTATGATATCGCGGCTTATTGCCTGATCAATACCTCGCCTTACTTTACAACCATTGCCAGCGGCAACAGCAAGATCTATGAAAGCGATGTCTATATCCGTCTTTGTGAGGCGGCCGGGCTACAGTTGCTTTCGGTGCGGGACGGAATAGGTTTTTGCCATTCACTTCTGCGTTTTGTCCGCAAAACAACGGGCTGATGTTTACTTTTGGGCGAATCGTGTTCAAGCCTTGTGTCCTGATTCCCGTCTATAACCACGAACATGCGGTCGGCAACGTGATTAAGCATGTACTGGCGCACAATGTTCCCTGCGTGCTGGTGGATGACGGCAGCAATATGGCATGTGCATCCGTATTGGAAAAACTTGCCGCGCAGCATTCGTCGCAAATCATGCTTGCGCGTCATGCGCGCAATGAGGGAAAAGGCGCTGCGGTGATGACCGGTATGCAGCAAGCATTTTCAGCCGGCTTTTCCCATGCGCTGCAAATTGATGCGGACGGGCAGCATGATACGGATGATATTCCACGTTTTATGGAAATGGCACGCGCGCATCCTGAAGCGGTTGTTGCCGGGTATCCGATTTATGATGGCTCTGTACCTCAATTGCGACTGTATGGGCGATACTTGACGCATGCCTGGGCATGGATCAACACCCTGTCTTTTACCATACGGGATTCAATGTGCGGTTTTCGACTCTATCCGCTGAACAGCGCCGTAGCACTGATTAAGCGCCACCCCTTGGAAAAACGCATGGCCTTTGATACGGATATTATCGTGCGACTGTATTGGGAGGAGACGCCAATAATCAATCTGCCCACAAAGGTTCATTACCCTCAGGACGGCGTATCGCATTTTCAGATGCTGCGCGACAATGTGCAAATTTCAGGTATGCATGCGCGCCTGTTTTTCGGGATGCTTCGACGCATTCCGAAACTGCTTCGACGGAAACGGAAAAGATGATGAGCGCGCGTCACACATCAAAACCAAAGCACTGGGCGCAGATCAGGGAAGTTACTTCGGTTCTGGGGATACGCTTTCTGTTCCAGGTCAATTATTTTTTCGGAAAACTGCCTTTCCGAATAGTCATGTATCCCATTTTGATATGGCATCTGTTGCGAAAATCCGAAGCGCGACTGGCTTCCAAAAATTATCTGCGTCGTGTGAAAAACATGCAGCATCCAGCTTTGCCAGACCCTGGAATGACAGCTGTTTTCCGACATTTTGTCGCGTTTTCGGAAAATCTTTTGGATACACTGCGCGTCTGGAATGGCTTGATTCGAACGGAAGATGTTATGTTTTTCGGCGAAAAACCGTTGGTGGAATTGATAGACAAAGGAACAGGTTGCCTTTTGATATGCGCGCATTTTGGCAATCTTGAATTGTGCAAGTTACTTTCCGGCAAGCGCCCCGGGCTAAAAATTACGATGCTGGTACATACGCGACATGCGGAGAAATTCAATGCGCTACTCAAGGAAGTCAATGTGCAAAGCAGCCTGAATTTGATGCAGGTAACGGAAATAACCCCCGCGACAGCAATTCTGCTTGCAGAAAAAGTCCGGCAAGGCGAATTTGTGGTCATTGCCGGAGACCGGATTCCGGTTTCCGACCATCCACGCGTGACCACGGTGCCGTTTCTTGGGGAAAATGCTCCGTTCCCCGTGGGACCGTGGATACTGGCGAATTTGTTGCAATGTCCGGTATATCTGATATTTTCCATACCTGCTGAAAAGGGCTATGAAATTCATTTTGAGTTTTTTCATGGCGTCATTCGTATGTCGCGGCGGGAGAGGAATGCGATATGCGCTGAACTGGCTGCGGCCTATGCCAGAAGGCTGGAGCATTATTGCCTGAAGACACCGTTGCAATGGTTTAACTTTTACGATTTTTGGCATTTGCCCGCAAGGAATACCGATGACGCACACTGATCCCCCGGCACGGACGTTTACCTTTGATACGAGCAAGGTACACATCGAGGATGTGATTGCCATCGCTATGAGGCGCGTGAATGTGCAGTTATCGGATAGCTCCGCCTTCAGGGAAACCGTGACAAGCGGCGCGGAATTCATAGACCAACTGCTGGAAAAAAATGGTGAGATTTACGGCGTGACAACGGGTTATGGTGACTCTTGCACAGTGAGCATATCTGCCGAATTGAGCGCGCAACTGCCACATCGGCTGTACACTTTTCACGGTTGCGGATTGGGAGCGATGTTGACCCCGGAGCAGACGCGTGCCGCCATGGTTGCCCGGCTGACATCGCTGTGCAAAGGCTGGTCTGGTGTCAGTGTCGGTTTGCTAGAGCAACTGACGCGTTTTTTGCAGCTGGATATTTTGCCGATGATTCCATCTGAAGGCTCTGTTGGGGCAAGCGGTGACTTGACGCCACTTTCTTATCTGGCGGCGGCTCTCTGTGGCGAAAGAGAGGTCTGGCGCGACGGCAATGCCATTGATGCAGCGGTTGCGCTGGCAGAGGCAGGGATTACCCCTTTAAAGCTGCGCCCAAAGGAAGGGCTTGCCATTATGAATGGCACCGCCGTGATGACGGGGCTGGCTTGTCTTGCATGGGCAAGAGCGGCTTATGTCATGCAATTGGCAACCCGAATTACTGCCATGGCTTCGGTTGCGCTGGATGGCAATGCGGCACACTTTGATGCTACGCTTTTTTCGGTCAAACCGCACGTGGGACAACAACAGATTGCGGCCTGGCTGCGTAGTGATCTGGGCGCAGCCGTAGCGCGCGAAGGAAAACGCTTGCAGGATCGTTATTCCATTCGTTGCGCGCCGCATGTGATTGGTGTGTTGGCGGATGCCATGCCATGGTTTAAAAACTGGATTGAAAATGAACTGAACAGTGTCAACGACAACCCGGTTATTGACGCAAAGCATGGGCAGGTGTTGCATGGCGGGCATTTTTACGGTGGCCATATTGCCTTTGTCATGGACAGCATGAAAACCGCCATTGCGAATATTGCCGACCTGCTTGACCGGCAAATGGCACTGTTGGTGGATACTCGCTACAATCACGGCTTGCCTGCCAATCTGTCAGGCGCGACAGATGCCGAGGCTTCGATCAATCACGGATTGAAGGCCTTGCAGATCAGCGTGTCGGCATGGGCGGCAGAGGCGCTGAAACTGACGATGCCGGCTTCCGTATTTTCCCGTTCCACAGAATGCCACAATCAGGATAAAGTCAGCATGGGCACCATTGCCGCGCGTGATTGCTTGCGGGTGCTGGATCTGACTGAGCAAGTGGTGGCGGCATTATTGATTGCGGTGATGCAGGGAGTTGGCCTGCGCCAGACACAAAGCGATGGGGTGTCGCTGACACCTGCGCTGGAAAATATGCTGGCATCACTCAAAGAACAGATCGGGATGATTAGCGAGGATAGACGGTTGGATCAGGATTTGCATAAGCTGTTGGCAAAAATTCGTGCAGAGGCTTGGGCGCTCTATGAGTAAGGCGACAAAACCAAATTGCCTGGTAGCGGAAGTGGAAGCGCAGGTGCACTTCTATGACCTCGATCCGATGGAGGTTGTCTGGCATGGGCATTATGCGCGTTATCTGGAGTTGGCGCGCTGCGCCCTGCTGGATGGGATTAACTATAATTATGTGCAAATGAAAGAGTCCGGTTATGCGTGGCCTATCATTGATATGAGATTGCGCTACATCAATCCTGCCTGTTTTGGACAACATCTGAAAATTCGTGCCGAAATTGTCGAATGGGAAAACCGGTTGAAAATTGATTACCTGATCACCGATGTGCAAACCGGGCAGCGCATCAATCGGGCAACGACAATACAGGTTGCGGTTGATATGCGTACACGAGAAATGTGTTTCATGTCGCCGCCGATACTTTTTGAAAAACTGGGGATCAAAGCCCCATGAAATACACCTCGATATTCCATCCCCTCCTGTTCAGATGTGCGTTATTGTGTCTGTTGCTGTATTGCCTTCCTGCCCGCGCGGATGGTGTTATGGCCCGGATACAGGAGACCATTGCCAAACCGGATATGTTATGCGGGCAGTTTGAACAGAAAAAAACGCTGGTTGGCATGAAAAAACCGCTGCTTTCCAGTGGCCGTTTTTGCGTTGCACAAGACAAAGGAATAGTTTGGCACGCGACAAAACCGTTTGACAGCACGATCCGCATCACAAAAAACGAGATTGTGCAGCAGTACCAGGGTGATACGACAATGCGTATGAGCACGGAAAAAGAACCGGCTATCCAAACCATCAACCGTATTATTTTTTCCCTGATTGCCGGTGACTTCAGCCCGCTTGAAACCTATTTCAATGTTGCACCTGCCATGACAAAAAACAATTGGCAGGTACAACTCTCGGCGCGGGATGCAGGCTTGAGAAAAGCCATTGACAAGGTGTCGGTCGCTGGCGACCAATATGTGAAAAACATCCAAATAGAAGAAGGCAATGGTGATAAAACGCAAATCGTGTTTTCAGCCATTTTGACCGGCGAAGCTGCTGCTGCCACCCGTGAAGCCGCGATGTATGAGTAATCCACGCTTCCTTTCGCTGGCATGGATGCTGATCGTATGCGTTTTTCTGGGGCATACGATTTTTTTATTCCTGCATGATCGCATCCACCCGGACAGCAACATGCTGGCGCTCTTGCCGACGCAAAATCATGATCCCGTTATGCAACGCGCTTTTACGCAAATGCTGGATGCGGCAGAGCAGCATGTGGTGGTTCTGGTCGGAGCAGAGAAGTGGGAAGAGGCGGTAGCGGCAGCAGATGCATATACGGGAGTTATTCGCACGCAGACGAATTTGCTGGAAATCAACCCATCAATGAATCGGGATCAAAGTGAGTGGATCGCGCTTTTCAACGATCACCACTTGCGCTTGCTGACACCGGATCAAAGAAAATTGCTGGAAACAAGAACATCCCGGCAATGGTTGGAAACATCGTTGATGAAGCTGTACAGCCCCGTTGGAGGCCCCAAGGCAGGCGCATGGCAGGATGATCCTTTTGACCTGTTTGGTGGTTGGCTGATGAACCGTGCCAGCGAAACACCGGTGCGCCCGCGCGAAGGCAGGCTGTTTGTGCAGGAGGGGGATCGCTACTATATTCTGGTGCTGATGACCCTGAAAGCGAAAGCATTTTCTCTGGAAACAGCAGAAAAAACCATGCCGGTGCTGAAACAGGCGGAAAGGGCGGCCAGGGATACTGCACAGGGAGCAAAGACCGATATTGATGTGCTTTCTACCGGTTTTTTGCTTTATGCTGCGGCGGGCAGCGCGCAGGCACAAAAAGAAATATCCATCATCGGTTTGGGTTCCTTGTTTGGAGTTGCGCTTTTGCTTTGGGTGACCTTCCGTACCATCAAGTCTATTTTGATGATTTGGCTTTCGGTGATTGTAGGGTGCATCGGTGCTGTATCGGTTTGTTCGCTGATTTTCGGGCAGATTCACATGCTCACGCTGGTTTTTGGTGCAAGTCTTTTGGGCGTGGCGCAGGATTACGGGATTTTTTTCCTGTGTAACCGTGCCGTTTCAAATCCGGAAGAGGCCTCGTGGTCTGTGCTGAGACGCCTGCTACCCAGCATGATTCTGATTTTCGGCATGACGGTGACAGGCTACATGATGCTGGGTTTCATGCCTTTCCCGGGTTTGCAGCAGATGGCGCTATTTTCAACGGTTGGTCTGCTGTTTGCGTGGATGACGATTCTTTGCTGGTTCCCTGTCATGGCGCGGGCAAACTTTACGAAACAACGCGCGCCGTGGCCATATTACAGAAATTTATTGACGAAATTACCTGCGCTTGGAATGAATCGGGCAACGCTGATTGTCGCTTTAATCTTTGTCGGACTTGCCATTCCCGGCATTATTTTACTGCGCGCGAATGACGATGTGCGTCTGTTGCAAAATCCGCCCAAATATCTGATTGATGACCAGATAAAAATAAGTCATCTGCTGGATATGCCCGCCGCCGCGCAATTCTATATTGTGCGGGGAAACTCTGCCGAGCAGGTGCTTTTACGGGAAGAAGCCCTGAAAGATCGCTTGGGCATACTGATATCGCGAGGCGTCATCAGTGGCTATCAAGCGGTTTCCAACTGGATACCTTCTCGCGCGACTCAAATGGCAAATCGTGATTTGATAAAAGAAAAACTTTTGGACAACCGGGAGGTGCTGCCAGCTCTTGCTACGGCAATCGGCGAAGACGCGCAATGGGTCACGACCATGCGTGAGCGTATCACAAAGACCGATACTGAATTGACGCTGGAGCAGTTTTTATCTACCCCCATCAGTGAGACGGTTCGGCATTTATGGATTGGCAATGTGGGTGATGAATATGCCAGCATCGTACTGCTCAAGAACATCTCGCGCAAAGATATGCCAGCCCTGATTGCATTGGCAAACGGGATGGATGGCGTTCAGTGGGTAGACAAGGTGGAGGAGATTTCTTCTGTCTTGCGTACATATCGGCACTACATGGGATGGGCTGTGCTGCTGGCTTACGTCGCTGTATTCGCCTTGCTGTTCATCCGCTATCGGAAGCGTAGCTGGCAGGTAATTGCACCAACGATATTTGCAGGTATCGGAACGCTTGGAATACTGGGTTTGACCGGACAAAATCTGCAACTGTTCACCATGGTGGGATTCATGCTGTTGCTGGGGCTGGGAGTGGATTATGGTATTTTTTGGCAGGAAAAGGTATCAGGTGACAAGGGCTACACTTGGGTTGAAATCGGGCTTTGTGCCGTAACGGCGTTGCTTTCTTTCGGATTGCTGTCGTTAAGCGCAACGCCGGTGCTGCATTCTTTCGGATTAACTTTGCTGGCGGGGTTGACGCTGGTCTGGCTGTTTGTCCCATTTTTTGGACGCGAATAGATGAGAAGAGAAAAATTTTTCTGCTTTTGGTATCACTTCCTGCTTGGCAGTTTTCTCATCGTTCTGCTGGAAGGATGCACCCCCGCGATACCCCAAGATCGCACGGGGCAGCCCGGAGTGCTGCTGCCGCCCGCTACGCTTGGTGCAACACTTGTTGCTCAACAACACCTGACATTCAAGCGTGAAAATGTCTCGCATGTTATTGAAGTTGCTGTTGAGGCAGACGAAAATACCATTGATCTGGTTGGCATGGTAATGGGAAAAAGAGTGCTGAGCTTGACATATGACGGAGCAAATCTCGATTCATGGCGGCACGCCATGCTGCCGCAACAGGTTCAGGCGCAAGATGTTCTGGAGAACATGCAATTGGCTTTTTGGCCACTGGATGTCATCCGCTCAAAACTGCCATCATCATGGGAAGTGCGGGAAGACGGGCAGGAGCGCATCTATTCGCATAACGGCGAGCAAATTATTTTCATACGCTACGACTCACAGGATCGCTGGCAGGGTGTCACTTGGTTCAGGAACGCCTATTACAATTATGATTTGACGATCGAGTCGGTGTTGATGGAAAAATGAACGGCTTTTATCTAAATGCACTGGGCATGATATGCGCCCTCGGCAACACCTTGGATGATATTCGTCAGCGCCTTCTGAAGCAGCCGCAAAGCGGCGTTTGTCCAACGAGACTGTACGGTGGGAAAGAGGCGCTTTCGCTTGGTGTGGTCAACGATCTGCCGGACTTGCCCATATCCGATGTGCGTTTTGACAGCCGCAACAACAAGATGGCACTGGGGGCTTTGGCGCAAATCAGGGACGAAGTGGATGCTGCCATCAAGTACTATGGCGCTGACCGTGTTGGTGTCATTATCGGCACCAGCACTTCGGGCATTGCAGAGAGCGAAAAGGCGATTGCATATCAGCTGCAACATGGTGATTTCCCACCTGCTTTTCACTACGCGCAACAGGAGCTGGGATCGCCTGCCACGCTACTCGCGCAAATTTTGGAGGTAGACGGCCCGGTATATGTGCATTCCAGCGCCTGCGCCTCCGGGGCAAAAGCGCTGGCAAGCGCAGCCCGGTTGATTCAAATGGGTATTTGCGATGCGGTGATTGCAGGCGGGGTGGATACCCTGAGCGCTTTTGTTGTTTCCGGTTTTGCGTCACTGGAATCCGTGAGTGTTGCAAGGACGAACCCGCTTTCCATTAACCGGAATGGCATCAATATAGGCGAAGGTGCGGCTCTTTTTCTTATGAGCCGCGAATCGGCTCCTGTAGCCCTGCGCGGCTGGGGTGAAACTTCGGACGGCTATCATGTTTCCGCGCCGGATCCTGAAGGCAAGGGCGCTAAAAAAGCCCTGGAAATCGCGCTTTCACATGCTGGCATTGAATGCAAGGAACTGGATTATATCAATCTGCACGGCACGGGCACGGTGCAGAACGACGCCATGGAATCGCGCGTTGTCCACGATTTGTGTGGTGACAAAACATGGGTCAGCTCAACCAAGCCCATGACCGGTCATACACTGGGAGCAGCAGGCGCGATTGAGGCTGGATTATGCTGGTTGACCATGCAGGATAACAATGTTGATGGACTGCTGCCGCCGCATTTATGGGACAGCTTGCCTGACCCGACGCTTCCGCAATTGCGAGTTGTTCGGGAAGGGGATTGTATTGGCCGCCCCTTGCGCTGGTGTTTGAGTAACTCCTTTGCGTTCGGCGGTGCCAATGCCGCATTGGTATTGGGGCGGACACAATGAAAACCCTGCCTGACATCGCTTTGCTGGTTCCCCATGCCCCGCCCATGCGATTGCTTGACCGTTTGATTCAGGCAGATGATGAATGCGCGACAACCGAGGTACGCATTCGTCCGGATAGCTTGTTTTGCACGGAGGAAGGTGTCGGCGGTTGGGTGGGGATTGAATATATGGCGCAGAGCATTGCCGCCCATGCAGGCTATACGGCACATGAAAACGGCTTGCCGATTCAAATTGGTTTTCTGCTGGGCGCGCGGCAATATACTTGCTACCGTCCGTTTTTTCCGCAGGGCAGCCTTTTGCGAATACAGGTTAAAAGGTTGTTTCTGGCCGACAATGGAACAGCATCGTATGCCTGTACAATTATTGACGAAAATCAATCGGCATTGGCGGAGGCCGCTTTGACAGTATATGAACCGCCACGCACGGCAATTTTGGCAAAGGGTGGGCAGGGTGAGTAAAAGTATTTTGGTAACGGGATCCAGTCGAGGCATAGGCAAGGCCATTGCCCTGCGGCTGGCGCGTGATGGTTATGTCGTCATCGTGCATTGTCGCACACGGCGCGAAGAAGCGGAGAGCGTTGCCGCACAGATACGCGAGGCAGGCGGAGAAGCAAGGGTTTTGCAGTTCGACATTGGCGACAGACAAACGACAGCCGCCATTCTGATGGCGGATATGGAAGCGCATGGTTGTTATTACGGTGTCGTTTGCAATGCGGGCATCGCACGCGATAACGCTTTTCCGGCATTAACGGAAGAGGACTGGGACAGTGTGCTGAAAACAAATCTGGATGGCTTTTTTAATGTGCTGCATCCGGTGGTCATGCCGATGGTAAGAACGCGCCGTCCTGCGCGCATTGTTACCCTGTCATCCGTTTCCGGAGTTACGGGCAACCGTGGACAAGTCAATTACAGTGCCGCCAAAGCCGGTGTCATCGGCGCAAGCAAAGCACTGGCGGTTGAATTGGCGGGACGCGGCATCACCGTCAATTGCGTCGCTCCCGGACTGATTGAAACAGATATGATTGCCGACGCGCCGCGGGATGCAATCATGAAGATGATCCCGGCAAAGCGTGTAGGCAAGCCCGAAGAGGTTGCTGCAACAGTCAGCTTTCTGATGACGGAAGATGCTGCGTACATTACGCGCCAGGTTATTTCGGTAAATGGCGGTTTGGCATGAGCAAGCGCGTCGTGGTGACCGGCATGGCAGGTATCAGCCCGATCGGGAATGATTGGGCAACAATCAGAGCCAACCTCGAAAAATATCAAAATGCAATCATCCGAGTGCCAGCATGGGCAGAATACACGGATCTTCATACGCAACTGGGCGCGCCCGCACACACCTTTACCTTGTCTGATCGCTTTAACCGAAAAACCATGCGTAGCATGGGACGGGTGGCCATCATGGCGACACGGGCAACGGAAATGGCGCTGGAAGATGCGGGATTGCTTGATGATCCGGTATTACGCAGTGGTGATACCGGCATTTCCTACGGCTCATCATCCGGCACGCCCATGGCGATTGCCGAGTTCGGGAGGATGTTGCAAGACAAAGTAACGAAGGGCATCACGGCCAACACTTATATCAAAATGATGAGCCATACCGCGCCAGTCAACATCGGTGTATTTTTCGGCATTCGCGGACGGATAATTCCCACATCCAGCGCCTGCACATCAGGCAGTCAAGGCATAGGTTATGCCTATGAGGCCATTCGCTTCGGCAAGCAAAAGGTCATGGTGGCAGGAGGCGCGGAAGAACTGTGCGCCACACAGGCGGCGGTGTTCGATACGTTATACGCAACCAGCACGCGAAATGATACGCCGAAGCTAACCCCCAGTCCTTACGATCTGAAACGGGACGGGCTGGTACTGGGTGAAGGGGCGGGTACGCTGATTCTGGAGGAGCTGGAACATGCTTTGGCGCGCGGCGCGCGCATTTACGCGGAAATTGTGGGGTACGGCGCAAACAGCGATGGAGAGCATGTTACAAATCCCTGTTCGGAAATCATGCAAATTGCCATGCAATTGGCACTTGCCGATGCACAGTTGCCACCATCGGCGATCACCTATATCAGCGCCCACGGCACGGGAACACAGCACGGTGATATTGCGGAATCGCAAGCGACACATCGTCTTTTTGGCAGCAATGTGCCCATCAGTTCGCTCAAGAGCTATACCGGCCATACACTTGGCGCATGCGGCGCGCTGGAGGCATGGACAGCTATCGAAATGATGCGTGACGGCTGGTTCGCCCCCACGCTAAACCTGACTCAACTTGACCCCGCGTGCGGTGAGCTGGATTATATTGTCGGCACTGGCAGGTTTATTAATTCTGAATATGTGATGAGTAATAATTTCGCCTTCGGCGGCATTAATACCTCATTGATTTTCAAACGTTATTCCTGATTCCAATCAAGGGTAATGCTGATGGAAAATACGGATAGGCAAACGGTTTTTGTCCGGGTGGCCAACCATTCTGTCTTTCCCGCCCATGTGTTTTCAGATTTTCTTCCCACACTTGACGAGCAGGACAGAATACGTTGTGAGCGTTTGCTGACAGAAAAAAGAAAACGACAATTTTTAGCCGGGCGCATCCTGCTGAAACAGGCTGTTGGCGACATGTTGCAAATTCCTGCCAAAGAGGTGCGTGTTATCACCAAAGAAGGCATCCCATCGGCCACAACCTGTCAGAGTGGTATATCGCCCGCAACAATACCTGCTGTGAGTCTGTCGCATAGCGGTAGCTGGATTGCCTGCGCGGTGAGTTCGGCGTATGTGGGCATTGACATTGAAATCCCCGATCCGGCGCGCGATGTGCTCGAAATGGCGCGGCAGGCGTTTCTACCCGACGAACGCGCATGGCTTGCAGCACAGCCGGAAATGGCGCAGAAACACGCCTTTTACCACCTCTGGACAGCCAAGGAAGCGCAATACAAACTGCATTGCGCCAAGCAAGGCAGACCGCAACCTTCCAGATTTTGGGAAGAGCGTGTGCTGATGGATACAGACAAACGCCTGCATACAACCTATCTGCCTGAATATGATCTGATATTGAGCGTATGTGGGGAAAAGGCAATTGACCCGGTGTTACACAACACCCCATGTCCCGGGAGCAAGGTATTTAATTTGCTGAATCAAGTACGCCATTCGAGAAAATCGGCCAAGGCAGCTCTCCAAAATTCCTCACAAAAAATGCTCGCAGCGCATGTCGCGCAAGCCTTTGTGTCATCGTTACCGTTGGCTGGCGCAAGAAATTTTTTAACGGACAATTCCAATTCCTTGAATTGGTTGATATAATGGCGGTCCTTAAAAACGATGGGCTTTCAGCCCATTTTTTGTTTGTGGAACCGGGCGGATGCTGGATTTGCACACATTGCTGGAAGAGTCGCTGCGGCAGATCGGCTATGAGATGGTTGATCTGGAAATTTCCGGGCGCGGAAAGCTGATCCGCTTGTTCATTGACAAGCCGGGCGGTGTGAATATTGACGATTGCGCGTTGGTGAGCGAGCAGGTTTCCAATCTGCTTGCGGTTGAGCATGACGTGGATTATGACCGGCTGGAAGTGTCGTCGCCGGGGTTGGATCGTGTGTTGAAAAAACCGGCGGATTTCGCGCGGTTCGCGGGCAGTAAAGTGATGTTGAAACTGCGGATTCCGGTCGAAGGCCAAAAGAATTTTTCCGGGCGTTTGCTCGGCTTTGAGCAGGAATTGGTGCGGGTGGAAACCGAGGCGGGTGTGCGGGATTTTGCGTTGGGCAATATAGACAAAGCTAGGTTGAACCCTGAATTTTAGGCATGAGGTGGGAAGATGAGTCGCGAAATTTTATTGTTGGTTGATGCGCTGGCGCACGAAAAAAATGTCGAAAAGGAAGTGATTTTCACGGCGCTGGAATTGGCGCTCGCCTCCGCGTCCAAAAAGCGTTTTCAGGACGATGCCGATGTGCGCGTCGCGATAGATCGCAGCAATGGCGAGTATGTTTCTTTCCGCCGCTGGCAGATCGTGGCGGAAGAGGCGCTCGAAAATCCGGCGGCGCAAATTGCTGTGGGCGATGAGCGCGCGCAAGCTTTGGCCGAGGGCGAATATATCGAGGAGCCGCTGGAATCGGTCGAGTTCGGTCGCATCGGCGCGCAGGCCGCCAAACAGGTGATTTTGCAAAAGGTGCGCGAGGCGGAGCGCGAGCAGATTCTCAATGATTTTCTCGCGCGCAAGGAGCATCTGATTTCCGGCGCGATCAAGCGCATGGAAAAGGGCAACGCGATCATCGAGATCGGTCGCATCGAGGCATTGCTGCCGCGTGAGCAAATGATTCCCAAGGAAAATCTGCGCGTGGGCGACCGTGTGCGCGCTTATCTGCTGCGTATCGAGCGCGGCGGGCGCGGGCCGCAGTTGATTCTTTCGCGCATCGTGCCGGAATTTCTCATCAAATTGTTTGAGCTGGAAGTGCCGGAAATCGAGGAAGGGCTGCTGGAGATCAAGTCGGCGGCGCGCGATCCGGGTTTGCGTTCCAAGATCGCCGTGAAGTCGAACGATCAGCGTCTCGATCCTGTCGGCACATGCGTGGGTATGCGCGGTTCGCGCGTGCAGGCCGTGACCGGCGAACTCGCGGGTGAGCGCGTGGATATTGTGTTGTGGTCTATGGAACCCGCGCAGTTCGTCATCAACGCGATGGCGCCGGCGGAAGTTTCCAGCATCGTGGTGGATGAAGACACGCACAGCATGGATGTGGTCGTTGACGAAGACCAGTTGGCGCAAGCCATCGGCAAGAACGGGCAGAATGTGCGCCTCGCCTCCGACCTCACCGGCTGGACGCTCAACATCATGACCGAGGAAGAGGCCGCGCAGAAAAACGAAGCGGAATATTCCAAGGCGCGCCAGATTTTCATCAGCAAGCTGGATGTGGACGAAGAAGTCGCCGAGATTCTCGTGCAGGAAGGTTTCGGCTCGCTTGAAGAAATCGCCTATGTGCCGCTGTCCGAAATGGTCGAGATCGAGGCGTTCGACGAAGACACCGTGAACGAGCTGCGTAAACGCGCGCGCGATGCGATTCTGACCGAGGCGATCGCCAAGGAAGAAAAGGCCGGAGAAGCCTCCGAAAGTTTGCTGACGATGGAAGGCATGGATGCCGAAACCGCGCATCTGCTCGCATCCAAGGGCGTTGCCACGATGGAAGATCTGGCGGATTTGTCGGTGGATGATTTGCTCGACCTGACCGTGATGGATGCGGAACGCGCCAAGCAACTGATTATGACGGCGCGCGCGCCCTGGTTTGCCTGAGCGGGAAGAGAAGAGACGGGAGAGCAGTATGGCACAAACAAATGTGGCGCAATTCGCCGGCGAGCTGGGCTTGCAGGCCGGGTTGCTGCTTGAGCAACTCAAGGCCGCGGGGGTGAACAAAACCAGCCCGGACGACAAGTTGACGGAGAAGGACAAAACCGCGTTGCTGGATTATCTTCGCAAAGGCCACGGCGCGGAAACACCCAAAAACAAGATCACGCTGACGCGCAAGCAAGTCACCGAAATCCGCAAGTCGGATAGCAGCGGCAAGGCGCGCACGATACAAGTCGAAGTACGCAAAAAGCGCGTGCTTGTGCGCCGCGATGCCGAACCCGGCCAGCCTGTCGAGGCGGAAAAACAAGCGCCGGTTGTCGTGCAGGAGCCGGTGGTGGCGGAGCCGACACCGGTTGAGGTCGTGCCGGAAGCGCCGGTAGTGGAAACGCCGGTGACGGAGCAAGTCGCACCGGAAGAAAAACCGAAGGCGGCGAAAAAACCTGCCAAAACCGCAACGCCGACCACCGCCACACCCGCCAAAAAAACCAGGGAAGCCACGCGTCCGCGCATCAATGATTTGCTGGATGCCGGACAGATCGCCCAGCGCGAATCGGAAGCGAAACGTCAGGCCGCATTGATCGCGCTGCAAGCCGAGGAAGTCCGCAAAAAACAGGCGCAGGAACAACGCCGCGCGGAAGAAGCCGCGCGCAAGGCGAGCGAAGCGACGGCGACACCGCCGAAAGCGCAACCCAGCCTGAGCGAAGGCACGTTGCACAAGCCCGCGAGCAAAGGCGTCAAACCCAAGGAAGAAAAGAAAAAAGGTGCCAAGACCAGCGGCGGCGAATGGGACGGCGCGGGCAAAAAACGCGCGATCAAAACCCGCGGCGACGCGGGCGGCAACCAGGGCTGGCGCGAGCACAAGGGCAAATCGAAATCGCACAGGGAAGAGCAGCACGCATTTTCCGCGCCGACCGAGCCGGTGGTGCGCGAAGTGCTCGTGCCGGAAACCATCACGGTCGCTGAACTCGCGCACAAGATGTCGGTGAAAGCCGCCGAAGTCATCAAGGTGCTCATGAAAATGGGCATGATGGTGACCATCAATCAGGTGCTCGATCAGGAAACCGCGATCATTCTCGTCGAGGAAATGGGGCACACCGCCAAGGCCGCGGAAGCCAACGACCCGGAAGCCTTCCTCGAAACCGAACATATCGAAGCCATCAACGAAACGCGCCCGCCCGTGGTGACGGTGATGGGGCATGTGGATCACGGCAAAACTTCGTTGCTGGATTACATCCGCCGCACCAAAGTCGCCTCCGGCGAAGCGGGCGGCATTACGCAACATATCGGCGCGTACCATGTGGAAACGCCGCGCGGCCTTGTGACTTTTCTCGACACGCCGGGTCACGAAGCGTTTACCGCGATGCGCGCGCGTGGCGCGAAAGCGACCGACGTGGTGATTCTCGTCGTGGCGGCAGATGACGGCGTGATGCCGCAGACTATCGAAGCGGTGCATCACGCGAAGGCGGCGAACGTGCCGCTCGTGGTCGCCATCAACAAGATAGACAAGCAGGAAGCCAACCCCGAGCGCGTCAAGCAGGAACTCGTCAGCCACGAAGTCGTGCCCGAAGATTGGGGCGGCGAGGTGATGTTCCGCGAAGTTTCCGCCAAGATGGGGCAGGGCATAGATGAATTGCTGGAAGCGGTGCTGTTGCAGGCGGAAGTACTTGAACTCACCGCGCCGAAAAACACGCCGGCCAAGGGCATGGTGATCGAAGGTCGTCTCGACAAGGGACGCGGCCCGGTGGCGACGGTGCTGGTTCAATCCGGCACGTTGCGACGCGGCGACATGCTGCTCGCGGGCACTTCGTTTGGCCGCGTGCGCGCGATGCTGGATGAGGCCGGGAACGATGTGAAGGAAGCGGGTCCGTCCATTCCGGTGGAGATTCTCGGTTTGTCCGATGTGCCGATGGCGGGCGAGGAGGCGATTGTCCTCAACGACGAGCGCAAGGCGCGCGAAATCGCACTGTTCCGTCAGGGCAAATTCCGCGATGTGAAACTTGCGAAACAGCAGGCCGCCAAGCTCGAAAACATGTTCGAGCAAATGGCCGAGGGCGAGGTCAAAACGCTGGCGCTCATCATCAAATCCGACGTGCAAGGTTCTTACGAGGCGCTCGCCACTTCGCTGCAAAAGCTCTCCACCAGCGAGGTCAAGGTCAACATTTTGCACACCGGCGTCGGCGCGATCAGCGAATCCGATGTCAATCTGGCGGCGGCTTCCAAGGCCGTCGTCATCGGCTTCAACGTGCGCGCCGATACGAGCGCGCGCAAGCTGGCCGAATCCAGCGGCGTGGATATCCGCTACTACAACATCATCTACGAAGCCGTGGATGAGGTGAAGGCGGCGCTGGGCGGCATGTTGTCGCCGGAGAAAAAGGAAAACGCGATCGGCCTTGTCGAAGTGCGCGAAGTGTTCCGCATCTCCAAGGTCGGCGCGGTCGCGGGCTGTTATGTGCTGGACGGCACGGTCAAACGCGGCGCGCGCGTGCGCGTGTTGCGCTCCAACGTGGTGGTGCATGAAGGCGAACTCGATTCGCTCAAGCGTTTCAAGGAAGATGTGCGCGAGGTCAAGGCCGGGTTCGAGTGCGGCCTGTCGCTCAGAAATTACAACGACATCGAAGTGGGCGACCAGCTCGAAGTGTTTGAAGTCGTGGAAATCGCGCGCACGCTGTAACGGCGAAAATCATGGCGAAAGAATTTGCCCGCAGCCAGCGCATCGCCGAGCAGATTCAGCGCGAGCTGGCCGATCTGTTGCAGTTCGAGGTGAAAGATCCGCGCGTGGCGCGGGTCACCGTCACCGAGGTCGAGGTGAGCGGCGATCTCGCCCATGCCAAGGTGTTTTACAGCGCCGCCGAAGGCTCGCCCGAATTGCAAAAAGGTCTGGAAAAAACAGCGGGTTTTCTGCGCAGCCAGCTTTCCCGACGCATGTTGATGCGCACCGTGCCGCAGTTGCATTTCGTCCATGACACCTCCATCGAACGCGGCATGGCGCTTTCCCGTCTTATTGACGATGCCGTGGCCGAAGACCAAAAACGCGGCGCGGACGACACGCGCGAACCCTGATTTCCCATGCAATTCAAACGTCCCAAACGCCCGGTAAACGGGGTTTTGCTGCTGGACAAACCTGCCGGGATTTCATCCAATCAGGCGCTGCAAAAAGCCAAACATCTCTTCATGGCCGCCAAAGCCGGACACACGGGCAGCCTCGACCCGTTCGCCACGGGTCTGCTGCCGCTCTGTTTCGGCGAAGCGACCAAGTTTTCCCACACGCTGCTCGATGCCGACAAAAGCTACGCGGCTACGCTACGCTTGGGCGCAATCAGCACGACCGGCGACACCGAAGGTGAAATCACGCAATTAGCCGAAGTTGCCGTAACAATGGCGGATATTAAACGCATAATGCCGCAATTTCACGGCGAAATCAGCCAGGTTCCGCCCATGTACTCCGCGCTTAAACACCAAGGCAAAGCCTTGTACGAATACGCCCGCGCGGGCGTGGAAATCGAGCGCGCGGCGCGGCGGGTGACGATACGCAATCTGACCGTAACGCGCTTTGAACCGCCCCATCTCGACATTGAAGTTTCGTGCAGCAAAGGCACTTACATCCGCACACTCGCCGAAGACATCGGCCACGCGCTCGGCTGCGGCGCTTATCTGACCGCGCTGCGCCGCCTGAAAACCGGCAATTTCGACCTCGCCCGCGCCGTCACACTGGAACAACTCGAATCACGCGCACCGGAACAACGCGACGCCCTGCTGCTGCCCCCGGACGCGCTACTCGCCGACCTGCCGCAAGCCGAATTGAACGCCGACAGCGCGTTTTACCTCTGCCAAGGCCAAGCCATCTGGCTCCCCGGCAAACGCGCGCTGGGCGAAATCCGCCTCTACGACACGAATCACCGCTTCCTCGGCCTGGGCGAAGTAATGCCGGACGGGAAAATTGCGCCGAGGCGGTTGGTGCAAATGCAATAACTTCACGCAGGGAAATTGCGGCGACTTGCTCCGCACGCCCCCCCTCACGTCACCGATTACAACCCCGCATCCGCCCGCAGCGCGGCGGCCATGTCTGTGGCTTCCCAGGTAAATTCCGGTTCGTCGCGTCCGAAGTGGCCGTAGGCGGCGGTTTTGGCGTAGATGGGACGCAGCAGGTCGAGCATTTTGACGATGCCTTTGGGGCGCAGGTCGAAGTGTTGTTTGACCAGTTCGGCGATGCGGTCGTCGGCGATCTTTCCGGTGCCTTGCGTGGTGACCCAGACGCTGGTCGGGCGGGCGACGCCGATGGCGTAGGAAATTTGTACCTGACATTTGTCGGCGAGTCCGGCGGCGACGATGTTTTTGGCGACGTAACGCGCGGCGTAGGCGGCGGAACGATCCACCTTGGACGGGTCTTTGCCGGAGAATGCGCCGCCGCCGTGCGGAGCCGCACCGCCGTAGGTGTCAACGATGATTTTGCGGCCGGTCAAACCGCAATCGCCTTGCGGGCCGCCGACAACGAAACGGCCTGTCGGATTGACCAGATATTTGATCTCGCCCTTGATGAGATTTTTGGGCAGCACGGGTTTGATGATGTCTTCGATCACGGCTTCGCGTATCGCTTCCAGCGTCATTTCCGGCGCGTGTTGCGTGGAAAGCACCACGGTATCAATCGCGTCCGGTTTGCCGTCAACATAGCGCACGGTGACTTGCGATTTCGCGTCCGGGCGCAGCCACGGCAGACGGCCATCCTTGCGGAGATGTGATTGGCGCTCGACGAGGCGGTGCGACAACCAGATCGGCAGCGGCATAAGTTGCGGAGTTTCGTCGCAGGCGTAGCCGAACATCAAGCCCTGGTCGCCCGCGCCCTGATCGAGCGGGTCGTCATGCGCGCCGTCCACGCCCTGCGCGATGTCGGGCGATTGCTTGTCGTAGGCGACCAGCACGGCACAGCCTTTGTAGTCTATGCCGTAGTCGGTGTTGTCGTAGCCGATGCGCTTGATGGCATCGCGCGCGACCTTGATGTAATCCACGTTGGCGCGGGTTGTGATCTCGCCCGCGAGCACCACGAGTCCGGTGTTGGTCAGCGTTTCCGCCGCTACGCGCGCGGTCGGGTCTTGCGCGAGAATCGCGTCGAGTATGGCATCGGAAATCTGGTCGGCAACCTTGTCGGGGTGGCCTTCGGAGACGGATTCCGAGGTGAAGAGATATTGGTTGGACATGGTTCATGCTCCTTGTAACGATCCCCGTATTGATCCGGCGCAACCGGCTTCGGGGAAGGAGCGGGCGACGCTTTAGCAGAATTTGTAAACCGCCCTGCAAGTTGTCCTTGGCACTTGATATAAGTGCTTTAACTCGGCGGAACCGGCATAATTGTACCGGTTTTGCTCTAATCGTCAAATTGCGCGATGACGCGCTGAAACCCGGCTGCTGCTCCTGATGATCGCGCCGTCTTTGCAACGCTTATCGCGCTGCTCTGCAATGGGTAAAGATTGCTAAAATGGCAACTCGCCCTGACTGAAAAAGGAACCCATGCTTACCTGGCTGTTGCGCCGCATCGCGCATTTGCCGCTCCCCATGTTGCACGCGCTGGGCGCTCTCGCCGGTTGGTTTTATTTCGGCACCGGACGCATGGGGCGGCGCGCGATGGATAATCTGCGCGCGAGCGGCATCGCGCCCGACGAAAAAACATTGCGCCGCCTGTGCCGCGCCACCGCGCGCGAATCGGGCAAAGGCGCGCTGGAAACCTTCGCGATCTGGCAGCGCCCGCAATCCGTCAACTGGGTACGCACTTGCCACGGTTGGGAGCATGTCGAACAAGCATGGGCAGCGCGAAAAAGCATCATTTTCCTCACGCCGCATCTCGGCTGTTTTGAAATCGCGGCGCAATATTACGCCGCGCATCGCCCCATCAGCGTGCTCTACCGCCCGCCGCGCAAAGCGTGGATGATGCCGCTGGTAAGCGAACGCGAACGCGACAATATCCGCCTCGCGCCGACCACATTGCGCGGCGTGCGCGAACTGTTGAAGGCGCTCAAACAAGGCGAAGCCGTCGGCATTTTGCCCGACCAGAATCCCGGAAAAAACGAAGGTGTATGGGCGGATTTTTTTGGCCGTCCCGCCTACACCATGACGCTCGCGCGCAAGCTCGCCGAAGCCACCGACGCGACGGTGCTGACGGCTTTCGGCGAACGCCTGCCGTATGGACGCGGTTACGCGCTGCATATCGAGCCGCTCACGGACACGCCCACGCCACAGGCAATCAATCGCGCGCTGGAAACGCTCATACGCCGCAAGCCGGAACAATATCTGTGGAGCTATCCGCGCCACCGCCGTCCCCGGGGCGTCGAACTGCCGCCGGACGCGGGACACGCGGAAATCTGAAGTGTCACCTTTCTTTCCGGCTTATCAGTAAAATGGGCGCATAAACAAACCACGCAAGGAAAACAACCATGCAAAACGACGACGAAATCACCGCTTATCTGCGCGCGCATCCGCAATTTTTCGAGCGCAACGCGCACTTGCTGATCGAGCTTTATCTGCCCAGTCCGCACGGCAGCGGAACCATTTCGCTGGCCGAGCGCCAGCAACTCGCGCAGCGCGACAAAATACGCATACTGGAAGTCAAACTGGCCGAGCTGATCCAGTTCGGTGAGGAAAACGACATCATCAGCGACAAGGTGCATCGCCTCACGCTGGGCATACTCGCGGCGGGCAATTTCGATGCGCTGATGCACACCGTCGCGCGGCATCTGCGCGAAGATTTTCAAGTGCCGCACGCGGCGATCCGCCTGTGGGCGAAGCCGCAGGACGCAGGCGACGCCGACCGCGCCGAGTTTGAGGAAGTGGACGCGGCGCTGATCGCCCGCGCGCAAGCCATGAGCGCGCCTTACTGCGGCCCCATGCCCGAAACGGATTTGGAAAACTGGTTCGACGATGTTGACGCGCCGCTGAAATCGTATGCGCTGATTCCCCTGCGCGGCGAAAAAACTTTCGGCCTGCTCGCGATGGCAAGCACCGACCCGCAACGGTTTTATCTTGAAATGGATACGCTGTATCTGAAGCGCATCGGCGAACTTATCAGCGTCGCGCTGCTGCGCTATCCGCTTTAGCGCATCAAACAGAAAACGCCCGGTGGACTACCTCGCCGCTTATCTTTCGCACCTCGCCAACGAGCGCAAGCTCAGCCCGCTGACCTGCGAAAACTACGCGCGCGACATCCACATTTTGCAAAAACTCGCGGGCGAAATCGCGTTTGCCGATCTCAATTCCGTCCACATCCGCCGCTTCGTCGCCGCCTTGCACGGCAAAGGGTTGGGCGGCAGAAGCATCGCGCGCATGTTGTCTGCGTGGCGCGGATTTTTCAACTGGCTCAACCGTCGGCACGGCATGGATCACAACCCGTGCATTGGCATACACCCGCCCAAATCGGAAAAATCCCTGCCCACATCGCTCTCCACCGACCAAGCCGTCAAGCTCGTGGACATCAGGAAAAAAGATGCGGCACTCGCGCTGCGCGATCACGCCATGCTGGAATTGTTTTATTCGTCGGGATTGCGCCTGGCCGAGCTGGTCGGCCTCGACCCCGGTGATCTCGACCTCAACGAAGCCACCGTCGAAGTCACCGGCAAAGGCAACAAAACCCGCATCGTGCCCGTTGGCAAACACGCCATCACCGCCATCCGCGCATGGCTGCCGATCCGCGAACTGCTCAGGGATGCCGACGAAACCGCGCTCTTTGTCAGTCGCAACGGCCAGCGACTCACCGCCCGCGCGGTGGAGTACCGCATGAAAATCTGGGCGATCAAACAAGGCATCGCAGGCAATGTCCACCCCCACATCCTGCGCCACAGCTTCGCCAGCCATCTGCTGCAATCCAGCGGCGACCTCCGCGCCGTGCAAGAGCTCCTCGGCCACGCCAACATCAGCACCACGCAAGTCTATACCCACCTCGACTTCCAGCACCTCTCCGAAATTTACGATAAAGCGCATCCGAGGGCGAAGAAGAAAGAGGATTTGCAGGATGTCCTAGTACCTGACCAATAAACTCGGCTTTTATGGCAGAATAGTGCGCTCCAAATTATCAACTTCCCCAAGAAAGGAAACCAAGCATGGAACACCAACTCCCCCCGCTGCCTTACGCCAAGGACGCCCTGGCTCCGTTTATTTCCGCGGAGACCATGGAATTCCACTACGGCAAGCATCATCAAACTTATGTGACCAACCTCAACAACCTCATCAAAGGCACGGAATTTGAAAATGCCGCGTTGGAAGCCATCGTCAAAAAAGCCTCCGGCGGCCTTTACAACAATGCCGCGCAAGTGTGGAACCACACCTTTTTCTGGAACGGCATGAAACCCAACGGCGGCGGCGCTCCCAAAGGCGCGCTGGCGGATGCGATCAACAAAAAATGGGGCAGCTTCGACGAATTCAAAAAAGCGTTTCAGACTTCCGCCGTCGGCAACTTCGGCTCCGGCTGGACGTGGCTCGTGAAAAAATCCGACGGCTCCGTTGACATCGTCAACATGGGCGCAGCCGGTACGCCGCTCACCACCGGCGACACGGCGCTGCTGACCATAGACGTGTGGGAACACGCTTACTACATTGATTACCGCAACCTGCGCGCCAAGTTCGTGGAAAATTTCCTCAACAGTCTCGCGAACTGGGATTTCGCGGAAGCCAATTTCGCATAAGCGACTTTGCTGCTGGCGCAATCCAACGCCGTCGGGCAAACTGTCCGGCGGCGTTTTTATTTTTGCGAGAAATCCATCATGCCTTGCGAACTCTGCGATCATCCCGGCGGCACCATTTTGTGGCAGGACGCGCTATGCCGCATCGTGCTGGTGGACGATGCCGACTACCCCGGTTTTTGCCGCGTCATTCTGAATCGCCACGCAAAGGAAATGACCGACCTGCCCGAAGCGGAACGGCAACGCCTGATGACCGTCGTATTCGCCGTCGAAGCCGCGCTGCGGAAAGTGGCGCAGCCGGACAAAATCAATCTCGCCAGCCTCGGCAACATGACGCCGCACCTGCACTGGCACGTGATCCCGCGTTACGCGGACGACCGACATTTTCCGAATCCGATCTGGGGCGTAGCAAAGAGGGATGGGATGCGGCGCGTGATGACTGCGGAGATGGCGGAACGGTTGCGGGCGATGTTTGTTCAGTATTCGAAATAAAGCCGAAGCAGATTGGCTTGGCGGAAAAATTTCTCAACCCGCCAGCACGTCTTCTATCATCGTCAGCACACGTCGCGTCGCGCCGCTGTGTTGGTTGCTGAATGCCGCGGCTTGTCGCGCCATGCGTTCCCGCGTTTCGGCATTTTGAAATAATTCGCGTATCTGTGCGCCGAGCGCGTTCGCGTCGGCGACCCGTCGCGCCGCGCCTGTTGCGACGGCGTTGTCGGCCACGGCTTTGAAATTCCAGGTGTGTTCGCCGATGAGCGTCGGTTTGCCCATCGCGCAGGCTTCGATGAGGTTTTGGCCGCCCAGCGGGAGCAGGCTGCCGCCAATGAAGGCGAGGTCGCAGGCGGCGTAGTAGGCGAACATTTCGCCCATGCTGTCGCCGAGGATGAATTGCATTTCCGGCGCGATCGGTTCGCGCAAGGTCGAACGCCGCGCATACGTCCATCTACGTTTTTCCAGCAAGGCCGCGACTTCGTTGAAACGTTGCGGATGGCGCGGCACAATCACGGTCAGAAGATGCGGAATTTGCGCAGTGGCAACGGCGTCCAGCACCAGCGATTCTTCGCCGTCGCGCGTGCTCGCGGCGAGAAAAACGGGACGCTCGACACCGAACAAGCGACGCAGCGCGATGCCTTGTTCATGCGCGTCCGGCGGCGGCGCGACGTCGAATTTGAGATTGCCGGTCACGTTCACATTTTGCGCGCCCAGCGCCCGCAACCGCGCGGCATCGTCTTCGGTTTGCGCCGCGACGCGGCGCAACCGGCGGAATCCGTCACGCGCCAATGCGCCCAGCCGCGCGTAACCGCGCGCGGAGCGTTCGGACAAACGCGCGTTCACGAGCAGTAGCGGAAGATCGCGACGTTCGCACGCGGCGACGAGATTGAACCAAAGTTCGGTTTCCATGAGCAAGCCGATTTGCGGTCGGAAATGATCGAGAAAACGCCGCATCGCGCCGGGCAGATCGTAAGGCAGATAGCAACGCAATATCGTGTCGCCGTAAAGTTGTTCGCCCGCCGCGCGCCCCGTGGGCGTGGTGTGCGTGATGAGGATGCGATGGCGCGGATAACGTTCGCGCAACAACGCCACGAGCGGCGCAGCGGCACGCGTTTCGCCCACGGAAACCGCGTGCAGCCAGATCAGCGGCGCATCGGGGCGCGGCGCGCGATAAAATCCGAAACGTTCGGGAATGTGCCGCAAATATTCGGGCTGGCGCAAGGCGCGCCACACGAGTTTGAGCAGCGCGAACGGCACGAGCAGTAACAGCAGCAGTGTGTATATCCAGCGGGGCATGGCGGGATTTTCGCATGAAATGGCAGTTTGCCATGATAGACTTTTTGCAATTCACAGGAACGGAGAAACCCATGAAACTTTATTATGCGCCCGGCGCTTGCTCACTTGCCCCGCACATCGCGTTGCGCGAAACAGGGCAGGCGTTTGATCTCGACAAGCTGGATTTCGCCACCAAGAAAACGGCGGGCGGCGAGAATTTTTTGAGCGTCAATCCCCAGGGTTATGTGCCCGCGTTGCGTTTGGACGATGGCGCGGTGCTGACCGAGTGCGCGGTGATTCTGCAATACATCGCCGACCGCGGCGCAGCCCGGCTGATCGCCGCCGCCGGGACGATGGAACGTTATCGCACGCAGGAATGGCTGAGCTTCATCGCCACGGAAATCCACAAAAATTACAGCCCGCTGTTCAACAAAGCCGCGCCGGAAAAAGCCAAAGCGCAGGCGCGCGAACGGCTGGCAAAACGCCTGGGGCATGTCGAGGCGACGCTCGCAAAAAGCCCGTATCTCGTGGGTGGCCGCTATACGGTTGCGGATATTTATTTGTTCGTGACGCTGCGCTGGAGCCGCATTATCAGCTTTGACCTCACGCCGTTCCCGAACACGCGCGATTTTCAAACGCGGGTCGGCGCACGCGTGGAGGTGCGGGAAGCGTTGAAGGCGGAAGGGTTGGGGTGAGGACGGGGATAAACGGAACACGCGAAATCTGCCCATGATTTTCTCTTCCGCGCTCCGTATAACAGGTTAGCAGGCACTCACATTCGGCTGTAATCCGCGTGGGTTCTGGGCGTTCAAAAGTCAACCTGAAAATTTTTGAATCATTCTTGACGAGCACTAGCTAAAGGGGGAAACTTCTCCCCGAAACACAATATCTAGTGTTATTGAGGTCGCTCGGGGAAGGTTTCCGATGATCCCTGTCAGGCGTTTCCTGGCGGGGTTTTGGGGTTTCCTGCGGCTTGGTCAGACGACAAACAAGGAGAAAATTCCTATCATGCTCAAGGTAGTGAAGGCGGCTGAGGAGGCCGCGCGCGAAGTTCCCATGCAGCCGGTTTCGCTGGATATTTGGGACAAGAAATATCGGCTCAAGACCAAACAGGGTGAAGCTCTGGACGAAACCATGGACGACACTTACCGGCGCGTGGCGCGGGCGTTGGCGGATGCCGAGGCGACGGATGAGAAAAAGTCGCTGTATTACGACAGATTTTTGTGGGCGCTGCGGCGCGGGGCGATTCCCGCCGGGCGCATCACGTCCAATGCGGGCGCGCTGGAACACAAGCCCGCGACCAGCACCATCAATTGCACCGTGTCGGGAACCATCGAGGATTCGATGAACGGCATATTGGAAAAAGTGCATGAGGCCGGGCTGACGTTGAAGGCCGGTTGCGGCATCGGTTACGAATTTTCCACGCTGCGTCCCAAGGGTGCGTTCGTGGCGGGCGCGGGGGCTTACACGTCAGGGCCGCTGTCCTTCATGGATATTTACGACAAGATGTGTTTCACCGTCTCGTCTGCGGGCGGGCGGCGCGGCGCGCAGATGGCGACATTCGATATTTCCCATCCCGATGTGGCCGATTTCATCAAGGCCAAACGCGAGGCGGGTCGTTTGCGCCAGTTCAATCTTTCCACGTTGATTACGGCGGAATTTATGGAAGCGGTCAAGGCCGATGCCGAGTGGAAGCTCGCCTTTCCGGTCACCGAAAAGGAGGCCGCAGCCGATGCTCTCAAGCTCGACGACGCGACGCAAGTGGTGTGGCGCGAATGGCCGGTGAAGAACAAATATCTCTCGCGCAAGTCCGACGGCAAGGTCGCTTGCCGCGTGTATAAAACCATCAAGGCGCAACGGCTGTGGGATGTCATCATGTCCTCCACCTATGATTTTGCCGAGCCGGGTTTCATCCTGATTGACAAGGTCAACGAGATGAACAACAACTGGTTCTGCGAAAATATCCGCGCCACCAATCCGTGCGGCGAGCAGCCGCTGCCGCCTTACGGTGCTTGTCTGCTCGGCTCGGTCAATCTGACCACTTTTGTGCGCGAGCCGTTCAGCGAAAGCGCGCATTTCGACTGGGAGGAATACCGCGAAGTGGTCGCCATTTTCACGCGCATGTTGGACAACGTGGTGGAAGTGAACGGCCTGCCGCTGTCGCAGCAACAGGCCGAGATCGCGCGCAAGCGTCGTCACGGCATGGGTTATCTCGGTCTGGGTTCCACGCTGACCATGTTGAAAATGCCTTACGGCTCCGCCGAATCGCTCGCGTTCACCGAAAAAGTCACGCGCATCATGGCCGAAGTCGGCTGGGAAATCGGCGTGAAACTGGCCGAGGAAAAAGGCGCGGCACCCATCATGGACGAGGATTTCGAGATCACCGCCGACCTGCTCGCCAAGCGCCCGGAAATGGCGGCGGACGGCATCGCGCTCGGCCAGAAAATCAAAGGCCGTGTGCTGCTCGGAAAATACAGCCGCTACATGCAGCAGTTTCCGCAGGCGCTGCGCGACGAGATTGTCGCCAAGGGCGCGCGCTTCACGCACCACAGCTCCATCGCGCCGACCGGCACGATTTCCCTGTCGCTCGGCAACAACGCTTCCAACGGCATCGAGCCTTCCTTCGCGCATCACTACAGCCGCAACGTGATCCGCGAAGGCAAAAAATCCAAGGAAAAAGTGGATGTCTGGTCTTACGAATTGCTGGCTTACCGCGAGCTGGTCAACCCGAAAGCCATGCCGTTCTCCGATAAGGACGACGAAAAATTGCCGGATTATTTCGTGGATTCCTCCACCATCCCCGCCAGGGCGCATGTGGATATTCAGGCCGCCGCGCAAAAATGGATAGACAGTTCCATCTCCAAGACCATCAACGTCCCGACTGACTATCCGTATGAGGATTTCAAGGA
>JAITWS010000009.1 GCA_031285185.1 Methylobacillus sp. | reverse complement strand
CGCATCACGATGGCCGACGCGATCGCCCTGACCGGCGCGAGCCGCAACACCTTGAAGCAGCATTTCCGCGACCTGCTCAAGCGCGACCATCTGGCACAACACGGCCTCGGGCGCGGCGTATGGTACAGGCTGAAATAGTGGACTATCACTAGAGGCGATGAACATGGCAAAAAAACTTAACCCCATTCACCCCGGAGAAATCCTTCGGGATGATTTTCTTGTCCCGATGGGTATCAGCAATTACCGGCTTGCAAAAGAGATTGGGGTCCCTGCACAGCGCATCGGGGAAATCGTTGCGGGAAAGCGCGCAATTACCGCCGACACCGATTTACGCATGTGCCGTTTCTTTGGTCTGTCCGATGGTTATTGGCTACGCGGGCAAGCGCGGTTTGATACCGAAACGACAAGAGACCAACTTGCCGCACAGTTGGAAAAAATCGCCCCGTGGCAAGGAGAGTTGGTTAACGCCTGACAGGAAAAGATGCCCACCCAAACACCAACGCCCAACCGTTTCCGGTTGGGCGTTTTCATTTTCGGAGCGCAAAGAAAAATGCCCGCATCTGTTGATACGGGCATCGCGGAACAGCTTGTGAACTGACGATCCCCCCGGAGGCCAGTTCCCGCCAGCAATCACTCACGCTGAATATCGTTGTTATTTTAATCTCTGCGGCTTCAAACCGACAGATTGGTGAGGATAATCCTTCCGCACGACATTAACCAATAACGCCGATATAAAGTTTTCGTTGACCTGCTGCAACTTTCAAGAGCGAACGGAAGATTCCTGCCGCCCACGGATCAGTTCATTTTCCAGCATTCCCGGGCGCTGAGGCTGATGGTGGCGCCGGAAGGTGGACTCACGCCTTTAACCGACAGATGGTTCAGAGTGAAGTTTCCACACTCGTCACCAGCTTGCGAGCCTGTGGCTGTGGCAGTCAGCGTGTAAGTCGTAGCCGTTTTGACCAAAGACAAAGTGTAATACCCATCCGGCGAAGCAGCAGGATATACGTCCGTGGTGGCACTACCTAAACTCGCCGTTGCATACGTCTGATTCTGGCTGAAATACCGCTCCATCGCCGAAGCCGCCTCCATCAACCCGCGCATCGCATCGGTGCGATGCGCGCGCCGGGTGTACTCCGAATAAGTGGGCAGCGCGATAGCCGCCAGAATGCCGACAATCACGACCACGGTCATCACCTCCATCAGCGTAAAGCCGCGCGATTTATTTCGCATTGGATGACTTCCCGCTCTCGGATTTTTGGGATTTGCCATCGCGGAAACCGCCTGTGGAATCGGATTTCTTTGAGGACTCTTGCCCTGCTGGTGTTGGCGAATCCAACTGCGCCGGTTCCGAAACCACCTGCGGTACAGTATTTTTCTGCGGAATAGCCACCGCCTTCACCGGCGGAGGCGGATCTGCCGCATAAACGGTGGCAGCCGCACCCAGCGCAACGCCGATCATCAATAATTGCAATGTCTTTTGCATGGTTTTCTCCTGTTTAATCATCACTGGCTCTGCTGCATCAAATCGCGCCATGAAACCCGGCGATTGCCGCCTGCCTTTGTCAAATCCACGCCAATAATTTCACCGCCTGCACCGATGATGGCCTTATCCGTGGTCGCACCATTCAGAATGGTGGGCGAGGATGGCGTACCTTGCGTAATCTGCATACCGCCCGCAGTGGTGTCTTTGACGAAAGCCCCGCCGAATGATCCAGTCGCGGCATTCAACGCCATAAACCAGCCGGTGCCGCCACCCTCGCAGTCGCCGGAAGCGGGAATCCAGGTTGAGAACATAATGCGCTGATCGTACAGCACCGGATTGGTGACAAGCCGCTCATAATCCTTGGGTAAATCTATATACCAGCCATATTTGCTGGCAGCTACCGGATTGGAGGTCGTGGCGCGAAAATTATCCGGGGGTGATCCGGCGGTGTATTCGCCGGTTACCGCCTGTCCCTGCAAATCGCTGCGACCATTGGCGACAGCGATGTTTTTGTCCCAAATGCCATAGAAGCTGTTGCGGATTGTGTTCAATGCGTTATCCGCCACTTCAAAATATTTGCCTGTACCGAAATAGACAAGATATCCGTTGCCACTCGGATGACGACCGACTTGCGGCATCGTGGTGATGGATTGCATCCCGCCGCTCGCGGTTTTGGCGGTGAACAGCGGCTTGGGGCTGGTTGTCGGCTGCGCCGTTGGGTTGGCTGTGGTATTGCCGCAACCGTTGGGAGCGGTGGGGTCGGAGCCACATCCATAAGCAATCTTCCAATTGCTCGCGCTTGCGTCGGTCAGATCAAACTTCCACATATTGCCCTGCAAATCACCCGCGTAAACATAGTCGGCAATACCGTCCTTGTTCACATCCACCACTGCGGGCGTGGAGAGACCATTGGGTTTGCCCGCGGGATCGGCAGCGTAGCCGATTCCCGTATCCAGCTTGGCCATCAATACGCCGGTTTCGAGATCAACGACATACAACACCGCATCGCCCGAAGTGCTGGCATATCCATCGCTTTCGGTATTGTTGTAACCGTTGCCGAAGATCGCCGCCCATTTGCCGTTCGCAGTTTTGACGATGGAGGGCTGGCTGTAGCTGTAGCCCATGTCTTGATCGTAAGTTTTTGTGGCGCTCGCGCCGGCTCCGGTCTGATGATCGCCAAATTCCCACATCACACGATCCTTGGCCGCGCCGGTTGTCGTGGTCACGTCCAGCGCGTAAATGCCCTGCCCGCCCGCATTCAAACCACCCACCAAAACAGTGCTCCAATGCGCGGTGCTATTGCCGGGCGTTTTGATAAACGCATCTGCCGGAACCGGGTTGCCATCAACGTAAAAACGGTGAGTGTAACTCTGAGCGGTCAGTTGCTTGATCGTCGGGAACACCGCCGCGGGCATGTAAGCCCACTGTTCGATACCCGAACTGGCATCAAAGGCGTGCAGGAAACCATCGTTGGCACCCACATACACCATGCCCGTGCGATTGGCATTTGTGCTGACATAATTGCTGTAACACGCTGCCGCGTTGGTCACGCAAGTGGGATTCATCGAATTTTTGTACCCCGATTTCGGCTGGCTCACATAAACCGGCGCCGAATTGATAATGTCGCCCAGTTTCTTTCCCGCACGAGGCCGGTATTTTCCGGTGGCCGTACCTTCGTTGCTGGTGTCACCGCCGAGGTAAGCGAGCAGTTTCTGCGCTTCTGCTGCATTGGTATCCTTTTGCAACGCTTGACCCAGTCCGCCCGCTCCCTGAACATCGCTCCAAGTCCAGGCTGCTCCTTTCTTCTGGTTCGGATCCCAGGTCGCCAGATTGCGGCTCGAATAAGCGGGCATCTTGTCAGCCGCGCTCCAAACGACAGTAGTCGTCAAGACACCTGTGGCATTCACAAAATCAGTAGTTTTTTTCCCCAGCAAATCGCCACTCCAATTATTGGGATCGTACATAGCCTGATAAAGCAGGGTGCCGTCACTGACAGAACCGGAGTTGGCCGCCACCGCCGCTACTGAGGTGACTTGAGTCGAAATATTGCTGAAAATCTTGGAAAATGCCGCAGCCAGTTTCGCGGGATTGTCGGCAACCTCGGCAGAGCTGGTACCACCTGCGGCAGCAAAGGAATTAAGTGCCGCACTGCCATTGGCAAAGCTAGTGCCAAAGCCTATCCAGTAGCTTGCAACACTTGTTCTTGAAGAGTCTGCAATTGTGCCGTCCGCTTTTAAGTTGCGCAGCTTCTCAGCCTCCGCAACCACGTTGGCATTGAATGTGGCTTGTGAGACCGATTGATAAGCAGATGTACCATCCGGGCGCACCGAAGGCAAGCCATCGGTTAAAAAGACCACGAAATTTTTTGTACATTTGCCGCCCACTGACGGGAAAGTGGTTGTGCTCACTTTCCCCTCGGCTGTGGTCAGCGAACCGTTAAAGTAACTGTTTGCCGTTTGCAGCGTGCCTTCGATCGGCGTCGCGCCACCGTTTTCCAAAGGAAGGCTGGGATTGTTCCAGTTGTTCGAAGTGATACCGGAAGCCGCCCAAGTATTGGGATTGGCCACCGTGCTCACCCAAGTGCTGGTATCCGTGGGCGTGGTCGTCGTAGGATAGCGCGGATCACTCAGTTTCAGATTAAGCTGGCTGGCTTGCGCGGAACCGGCAGGTGCCAAACCAATGGGTACATGCAAATAGCCTTTGCTGTACGCCTGATTTGTCGCGGCGTTAGATACAATATCGGACAACCAAGTTTCGCCCAGATATATCGTCGCCAGCCAAGAGAGAGTCATCCCTCCCACGCCGCCATCAACCCCGCCCCAACCCATGCAACCGTAGTATATGCCTCCGGCATAAAAGCCAGGCAAGGCGCTTGCCTGTCCGGTAGTGAGACCATTGAGATAGGTGTTAGGCGCGCACCCTGTTATGGAAGTGACAGGATCATCACTTGTTTGATTGGCTTGCAGCGTGAAGTAGGAATTTTGATTATTCGGCGACCAAAAGTAAAACGAGTTACGGGGAAGGCCAGAGATATACGCAGTGGAAATCATGTCACTGTTATAGTAAAAATAGGTTCCATTATTTGTAAATGGCTGAAGTCTTCGGGAGTTTTTCCCCGCCGGATACAATGCGCTATTGAAACTGATGTCGCGGTACATCGTGAACAAATCGGTCAGCGTCGCTGTTTTCTGTTGATATGCCATCAAGCCAAGGTTCATTTTATCGCCATAATCGGCGATCACCTTTTTCGCAGCCGTGCGCGCGATATGCGCCTTGCTATTAACATCGCCCGACCACGAAGGGCTGCCATCGGGTGCTTGATCCATACTGTTGGAAACATCCATCACCATCAGCACATTGGGCGTGGTATCACCGATCGCGGACAGCGGCTCTTGCGCGAGATTTCGTTGGGTCAGGGTGGCGGCCTGCGCGGTCAGCGGCATCATGCCTTGAAAAACCAGCGTGGAAATCAGCGAGGCGCTGAGCGAACGCTTGAGCAGTAATTTGGATTTGGGGCGCATTTTGGGTCTCCTTATAATTTCAGCATTTCATCGTAATGAAGTTGATAGACATGATTTAGCGTTCAAACACGCTTTGCAGCACAACCCGCGACGCAGGCGTGTCGTTGTCGGTGAGTATCTTTCCGAAACCGACCGCAGTGATGCGATAGCCTTGATGAGTGGGCGGGGGAGCGGTGTATCCCTGCGACATCACCAAACTGCCGCCGCCCATCTCGCCCAGATATTCAATGATGTAGCGCGGCTGGCGGGCAACATCCAAGGGGTTGGGTTTGGGTGTGGTAACAGCGCCGTATTCCGTGCTTACATCCGACGCGCCGCTCGCGCCTTTCCAAACAGCATCATTGGCCGCCGATTCCCAGACAGGAGCGCCGTTCATATTGGGTCGGCACAGCCCGGCGGGAGTGGGAAGAACACCAACGCTGCCTTTGCAGTCGTCAGTAAAGTTGTTGGCTTCAACACCGGTGCGCGTCCCCGCGACGATCTCGGTCTGGGCATCACGCAACGCGGCTTCGGCGGACTGGAAGGCGAGATTCCAGTCTTGCGTGTTGCCTGTCATGCGTTCCTGCGTGATGGTGCTGCGGATCGCCACCACCGCGAGCAGGGTGAGCACGATCAGAAAGATCATCGCGGCCAGCAGCGAAAAGCCGGTTTGGGAAGATCTGGGCAGGATAGATAGACCGCGGCGACTCCCATCGCCAACAAAAATCCGTTCGTCCTGAGCTTGTCGAAGGATGAACGACATTTGATCGGTGGTTATCCGTCCTTCGACAAGCTCAGGACGAACGGAATCAATTACTTTGATGGGTTCCATATTTGCCTTACCCATTTTGCAACGCTTATGTGGAGATTTTTCAAGCATGTTCATGGCGATCTCACGAGGTTCGGTTGCGTAGCGCGAAGACGGAGGTGTATTCGCGGTAAATGCGGTTGTCGGCGGGTTGGATTTCGTCGTACACACCTGTCGAGCTATTGAAGAATTTGTATTTGTTCGAGCCTACGGTGCGCGTTCCCGCATCGGGCAAGGTTGCGATCAACAAATGCACTCTCACCGCAATCACCTGATTCCAATTGCCCACGCTGCCGGGAGCAGCATAGCCATCAATCGAGCCATCACCATTGGAATCCACGCCGAATTCAAGCGTCATGTTTTCCACGCCGTTAATCAATTCTTCCGTCTGCCCATCGCCCGACCATACGGCTCCGCCGTAAGTACGCCGCCATAGCGATTTGCCTTTTTTCTTGCCCGAATCCGCTGCCGAGCAATCGTCCGAAGCTTCCGAACAAGCAACGAAATAAGCAGAGGCTGCCATGGGCAGAATCAGCGTGCCCGCCGGCAAATTGCCGTAGGAACCGGATGAGCCAGCCCCACCGGCGCAACTGTTGCCCAGATTGGAGCTACAGTTATACGGGTCGTTAGCACCAGCAGAATCGTGCGGGATGACTGTCTTATCGGAATCGTCCGTCATAACGAAATAGCTGTTCAGATCACAGCCCATTGTCATCGCCAACAATGCCTCCCCCGTATTAAAGCCATGCGCTCCGGTGTGGATAATGCCGTCATTATCGGGACTCGCCACACTGGCCTCGCGCGTTGGATCAACACCGATCAGCGTCAACTTGTCTCCCGTCACCCCTGTGGGCAGATTATTAAGCCCGGGCGCGTTGTTGCTTTGCACCGGCGTGGCGAAATTCTGATACCAATTGTTGCCGGCATAGTTTGTGCCGCGCGTGTCGCCCTTGACCACGCCGGTCACGCTGCTGCAACCGTTGAAACTGGCTTGGCGGATGCTGGTTCCTATCATGTTGAAGGCGGCGCGGACATTTTCGTCCATGCCGCTCGCGGCGGCGGTGGAGGCGAAGATGTTTTTGGCGACGATGTAAACGCTGCCGATGGCGGCGATCAAAAACAAACCGATGGCGACCGAGACCATCAACTCAATCAGCGTTACACCGAACTGCCGGTTAATTTTTGTGGACGTTTTTTTCATGGCTTGATGTCGAGCTTGTATTGTTGATTTTGCTGCCCATCCGGCAACCTCGGGTTAGTCCAGGTCACGGTGATGGTATATACGCCGGAGTTGTTAGCGGCTTTAATGATGGTGCCTTTGCCGCCGGGCAGTGATTGTGTCAATTCCTGCAACCATTGACCGTAATCCATCTGCGCGATCTGAGTTGTCGAGCAAGCATGGATGATGTCACAAACAGGAATCGGGTCGGGCAGAGCGTTCAGATTATCGTAATCTCCCGCACCCACACCCTTCATATTCAGCCGCATCCGATCCGCGAAAGAATAAATCCGGTCGGTGACGTTGCTTCGCATATAAGATGTCCCGGCCATCACAGTGCTTTTGGCGAGCAGCCCGGCCAGCCCCAGTAAACCGAATGCGACGATGGCGATGGTGACCAGCACCTCGATAAGCGTGAGGCCGCGCGCGCGGCGGCGGTTTTTGGAAAATTGATTGGCGGGTTTCATCATCAATCTCATGGTGTTTAGCTGCAATGTTGGTCGGCAAGAACTTCGGTGCGGCCTACTTTGTAGGCGGTCACCAAACGCCCGTAATCGCCGCCCCGGTATTTGCCGCCTCTCTCGTCGCAAATCAGCAGCTTACTGTTTTGGGTGAGGTTGGATTGTCCGGTCGGCTGGTATTGCTCATAGTGCGTGCTGGCGAAATCTTCCGTGGCGGTGATTTTCAGCATCGGGTCGGTGATTTGTATGTATTTCAAAATCTGATCCGTGCCGTCTTTCGTTCCCGCTGCGCCGCTGTCGGTGAATACCAGCAGCCCCACATTCGCGCCCGTGCCGCCGCCCAGATTTTTCCAGTCGCTGTCATCGCATTTGGTTTCATCGGCGGTAGGGCACACGCTCACCGACATTCGCCGCGTGACAGCTTCGGAACGCGCGTAACTCAGCGCCGTTTGAATTTCGCTGGAGACGGTGTAAATCCGCGAATTTTTAACAAAATCGGAAAAAGACGGAATGGCGATGGCGGCGAGTATGGCCAGCACCACGAGCGTAATCATCAGCTCGATCAGGGTAAAACCGTCGGCAACCGGAAAACGATGCTGACGCGCCATGGTAATTGAATTTCTCATGGCGCTGATAGTGCGCCACTTTTAGCAGACTTTCATGCCTTGGACGATAAATGGCGCGAACAAAATGACAAGCGGCTTATTGATGCAAAAGGCGAAAATGACTTTTTGAAACCTGGTTTTCTTTTTCAGTCGCGCGCGTCGGGCAAAGCGCAGCGGCCAATCAAACCTTCCAACATGGCGCGCAAAAGTTTGCGTAAAGGCGCGGCCAGCGTTTCGTCGTAATATGCGGGATTTGAAGATTCGCGCATGTAGGCGCGTTGCGCGATTTCCATTTGAATGGCGTGGATGCCTGCGGCGGGGTTGCCGTAATTGCGCGTGATATAGCCGCCCTTGAAGCGACCATTGAACACGTGTGAATAGCCGCTTTGCTCCGCGCGTTCGGCGACGGATGCCGCGATTTCCGGGGCGCAGGCGGCGTGGTCGGCGGTTCCGATGTTGAGGCTGGGCAGTTCGCCGTCGAACAACCGGGGAAGTTGGGAGCGGATGGAATGCGCGTCCCACAGCACCACGTTGTCGTGCGCGGCGCTGAGGCGTTCCAGCTCGTCGCCCAGCGCGTGGTGGTAAGGTTGCCAGTATTCGGCGATGCGGTTGGCGATTTCCTGCGAATGCGGCGCGTCATCGCGAGCATAAAGCGGATGGCCGTCGAATGTTTCGACGGGACACAGCCCGGTGGTGCGTTGACCGGGGTAAAGGCTGGCGTTGTCGGGCGGGCGGTTGAGGTCAACCACATAGCGCGTGTAATTCGCCGCGATCAGCGTGGCATCCAGCTCATGCGCGAAATCATAGAGTTGATCGAGACACCAATCCGTATCGGGCAGATTGGCCGCTTCCGGCAGCAAACGCGGGCGCAACCACTCCGGCACGCGCGTGCCGCCATGCGGAATGGAGATGAGCAACGGCGCATTGCCCCGCCGCAAACGGAAGATGGGTGAGTCGGCCAACATGATGTTTGACGCACTTGGGTATGCCGCCCCGTTCATCCCCGCGCAAACGGGGATGAACAGCAGCGCGATTAAAGCTTCCCGTCCAACCCCATCTGATAATACTTGTGCACCGTTTTTTCCTGATTCTCAAGCAGCCAATCTATGTTCGGCTCGTTACGCATGGCCTTGGCAATGGCTTTGGCAGTGGCTTCGCGGTGGATGTTGAACAATATCTTGTGATCCAGATCCTTCTGCTCCACAACGATGGGATTAAGCCAAACCGACACGATGATGCCGAGATCATTGGCTTTTTCCTTGGGAATATCGCCGTTACGCACCGCATCAAGCACGCCGTTCGCAATCGCGGCCTGCACTGTACCCATGAGGATGTTGGTGTAACGGCTGTCGTTCACCGTCACCTTGCTGACCATAATGGTCGCCGGACGCACCATCACATCGGTATTCATGATCGCCAGCACGCGCGTATGCCCCTTGACCTGATCGCCGAGCAGCGTGGCAAACGCCGTCCCCATGGGGCCGCTCATGTCGCCGATCGCCACTTCCGGCTCCGCCGCCGTTCCGGGCGGACCGCCCGCAACCAAGGCCTCGCCCACACGCATATAAATTTTGTCGCTCATTTTCGCATCTCCAGTTTGGTGAATAAAAGGAACATTATATTACCCATGTTACACAAAATTGACCAACTTCGCTTGGTCAAAAATCCTTCTTATTGAGTACGCCTTAGGTGTAATTGTCTGCGCCCGCCTGCGGCGATTTAATTAAGCCTCGATTTTGAGCCACTCAACTTAACTTGTTAGGAGAAGGAAATGAAAGTCAAACATCAAGCACGTCACGAAGATCCGCCATCCCTGAACATCGCCGGGGTAGGCGCGTTTCTGGGCGACGTATTCGTATCCGAACTCGCCAGCGCGGCCAACAAAAACCAACCGCTGTGCGCCGGATTTTTCCGCCTGGACGCGGGCAAGCCGCTGGATTACACCTACGACTACGAAGAAATGAAACTCGTCGTCGAAGGCGAATTCCACCTGACCGAAGTCAAAACCGGCAAAAAATACATCGCCAAAGCCGGCGACGCGCTCTACTTCGCCGACGGCGACCACATCATTTTCAGCACCCCGCACGGCGCCCTCGGCTTCTTCTGCGGCCAACGCAAACCGCTGTAAACCGCGATTCATTCGCAAACCCAACGCCGCTTTCCCGTCACAAGGAGAGCGGCGTTTTTGTTGTTACCGCCCCGGTTTGTGCTGGTGTTTCCACACGGCCGCTTCCAGTCGGCTGGTGAGGTTGAGTTTGCGTAGCAGGTTTTTGATGTGGACTTTGACCGTGGTGTCGCTGATGCCGAGTTTGCGGGCGATGGTTTTGTTGTTCATGCCGTCGGCGAGGCATTCGAGGATTTCGTGTTCGCGACCTGTCAGCGCGGCATCGGTTGTGCCTTTACGCACGGTGGGTTCGGTCAGCGCGTTTTTGAGCACTTCGGTCAGGCTTTCCTGCAACACGGTGACGCCGGTGGTGGCTTTGAGCAGGCTGGCGCATAAATCTTCGGGTTCCATGTCCTTGAGCAGATAGCCGTCCGCGCCCGCGCGCAGGGCTTCCAGCAAGTCGTCCTCGGCGTCGGAGACGGTGAGGACGATGTAGGTGGCGTTGAGATCCGTGGCTTTGAAGCGCCGCAGTGTTTCGAGTCCGTGCATACCTTTCATGTGCAGATCAATCAGCACCATGCCGGGGCGCAGTTCGTGGGCGAGATCCAGCCCTTCCTGTCCCGAGGCGGCTTCGCCTACGACTTCAAAATTCGGATTGGCGGAGATCATTTGTCCCACGCCTTTGCGGAACAGGGCGTGGTCGTCTATCAGCAGTACCTTGTGTTTTTCCATGGTAATTCCTTCTCTTATGTTTGCGGCAGTTTGGGCGCGAAAACCAAACGGACGCGTGTTCCGCCGTTGCGTCGAGCAGCCACTTCGATATCGCCCCCGAGACTGTAGGCGCGTTCTTTCATGATGGTTTGTCCGTAGTGATCCTGCCCGTCGCTGCCGGGTTTGTAGCCTATCCCGTCGTCGTCTATCGTGACCACCACATGGCCGCCGGGTTGATAGACCAGTTCAACGGAAACATAGCTCGCGCCCGCGTGACGCACGATGTTGGAAAGCGCCTCGCGCACGATGTGCAGGGTGTGAAATTCTTCGTTGACCGTGAGGCGGCAATTGACCAGACGATTGTCGAGCGCGATGGAGAGGCTGGAACGTTGCGAAAATTCCTCGATGGCGGATTGGATTGCGAAGCCCAGTCCGCGCACGTCCATGTGGACGCGGAAAGTGGCGAGCAATTCGCGCAATTCGCGGTAGGCGTTGTCGAGACCGGCGCGCAATTCGGCGAGTGCGTGCTCGCTACCGTCGCTACCGGCCTGCAAACGCGCGATCTGGATTTTCATGAAGGAGAGCGATTGCGCGAGCGAATCGTGCAGTTCGCGCGCGATCGCCGCGCGTTCTTCCAGCAACACCACACGCCGCCCTTCCTGCTCGCGTCCCTGATAGCCGATGACCATGGTGAGCAAGCGCGTCGTCACTTCCAGCAACTGGATTTCGTGATCTTCCAGCCTGTGGTCGCGCTCGGTTTCGATCAGCAGCACATCTTGCGCGTCCGGCACGCTGGAAAACAGCAGCGCGAAACAGCGCGTTTCCAGCCGGTCGTGGCCGAGTTCGAGAAAACCGAGCTGGCCGGAAGCCGACAATTCGCTCATCAATTCCGCCGACAATGACGGCGGCATGTGGTGCGAATACACAACCTTGTGCGGCGTTATGCGGGTGTTGCCGTCATCGAACATCACCGCCGCGTTGTTGGCGTTAAGCGCCTTTTCCAGCGCGTGCAGCAATTTGCGTAGCGTGATTTCGCTCATGGCATCGTTGGTGATGGTCTCCACGAAACGCAGCAGAAATTCCTGCGAACGCATCATGCGGCGCAGCCGCTCACTGGTTTGATCCGCCCAGGTGCGCCCCACGAGCAGCCCTTCAAGTTGCGTCATCACGCCGAACAGTTTTTGTTCGAGCAGGGAAAATTCGTCGCCGCGCGCGCCCGGCGTGACTTCGACCACGCTGTCGGGCAGGAATGAAAGCAGATGATCCACGCGATCCACGAGTATGCGACGGCCGCTGATCGCAAGCGCGGTGATGCAGCCGACAATGAGCACCAGAGAGACCAGTTGCAGGAGCGAGATCACCGATTGTTTCATTTTGAGGTCGTAGGCGAGCGCCTCGGCGAGATCGTCATACGCCCGATCCACGCGCATGACCAGCTCCAGCCGCGATGCGGGGAAGCCCTGCATGGCACGGTGCGCGTAATCCTGCTGCGCCTCCTCAAGCTGCCGAACGGCGCGCATCAGATCGGGACTTTCCTGATGAAAAAGCCAGTCAAGGTCTTTCTCCTTCACATCCAGCAGATACTGGCCTGGATTATCTACAATAATTGTATTTTCGAACGTGCTTTTGTATTTGTATTCTTCCAGCGCCGATTTCAGCAATAATCGTTTTTCGTTGACCTTTTTCAGCGCCGCCTGGCTGACCGGCACATAGTCAACCAGAAACAGCGCGCCGCCCATGATGAGCACGACGCTCATGGTGATGCACAGCAGCAGCACCAGCAGCCGCAGATAGAGCGTGTGCTGCTTGAGCTGTTTCACATAGTCGAACCATTGAGCTAACATTTTTCCGGGCGGTCTGCTAAAGTTGGCAAATCCACATTATCCACCACAAAGCGCCGGGAAAATGAGTTTATATATCTTCAGCATCATTCTGCTCAGCCTCGTTTTCATGCTGATCTTCGGCACATGGTGGGACAGCAGCGCGCCGTTCAAAATTCACGTTGCGGCGCTTATCACGGTCATGGCAGCCCTGCTTTCCACTTTTGTCATGGTTTCCATTTATCCGATTTTGTCGCTGCGTTTGCCCAGCGGCCTCAGAAAAAAACAATTGGACAACATTACCTGGGGGCGCGACGTTTCCGCCAATCTCGCCACGCCCGCCGCCGTGCTCGACGGTTACAACCTCATCTTCGCCAACCGCGCCCTGCTCGACGAGCTGGGCATGAGCGGCATGAGCGAGCAGGTGATCGGTATGCCGCTGACCAATATCGTGCATCCGCGCGATCACCACAATCTTGCAAAATTCATCGCGGGCGCGGCGCACAGCCATCAGCCGAACGAAACGCTCACGGCGCGCATGTTGTGTCACGACGGAACCACGCTGCCGGTGCAGATCGCGCTTTCGCCGCTGCGCGAGAGCGGCAATTCCAGCCTGAGCCTGCTGCAATTTTCATCGCAGTCGGGCGCGTATCCGGCGACAACTTCCGCGGGCGGGCAATCCGATTATCATCTGCTGATAGATCGCATCGAGCAGATCGTGTTTCACATCAACGCCCATCAGGAGATCATTTTTCTCAACCCTTCGTGGGAGCATCTGCTCGACCACTCGATCCGCGAGAGCATCAACAAACCGCTGATTTCCTTCGCGCATCCCGAAGACCGTCCCATGGTGGAATCGCACATCAGCTCGCTCACGCACGGCAAGCGCACCAGTTGCCATCTGCAAGCCCGGTTCATCGCCAAAAACGGCAACACGTTCTGGGTCGAATTGCGCGCCAAGGCGACCTCCGCGCATCGCGGCGAACGCACCAGCGTGATCGGAACTATGACCGACATCAATCGCATGAAATCAACGGAAGCCAGCCTGTACGCCAACCGCCGCTCGTTGAGCACGCTGCTCAGCAACATCCCCGGCATGGTCTATCGCTGCAAGAACGACAGAAACTGGAGCCTGGAATTTGCCAGCGACGGCTGTCTGGATGTTGTCGGTTACGAGCCTTATGAAATGGTCAACGCGCCCGATTTTTCCTTCGTGCAAATCATCCATCCCGACGACCGGCAAAAAACCTGGGAAGCTGTCCAGCACAGTGTCACCGATCACACGAGCTTCCAGCTCGTCTATCGCATCATCACCCGCTCGGGTCAGGTTAAGTGGGTGTGGGAGCAAGGTCGCGGCGTTTATTCCAGCACGGGCGATCTGTTGGCGCTGGAAGGTTTCATCACCGATTTCGCCACCGAGGGCGATACCGACATGATGATGAAATTCCAGGACATGCTCACCAGTCGCGCGCTGCATTGAAGCCGCGCAATCCCATTGCTCCAGAATGCGCCCCTCAACCCCAACCCTCTCCCGCAAGCGGGAGAGGGAGAGCTTCATAGGGTGATTCTCAGAACGTCCGTTTCAGGAACAGGATCACATGGTCGTCGCTGGTTGTGCGACCCCGTGCATCCACGTACCAGTTATTGTCGGCACCGCTGGTCGTCGTGTAATTGACGCCCACGTTCCAGCCATCGCTGTTGGCGATGGAGAAATCCTTGTTGATGCCGATCAGATAATCGGAGTAGTCGCCCATTGAGCGGCCTTCGACGCGCTGATGCCCCGCGTGCAGCACCAGATTGATCGCCATCGGGAACGTGTAGTTGAAGTTCAACTCAATGTAATCGCTGCCGTCGGAATCGCCCTTGCCGTCACCCATGGACTTGTTGTTGATCCCGAAGAAATCGGTCACGGCGTAGGAATACTTGACCGTGAACCACTTGTATTTCAGCGCGGCGTTCAGTTCCAGCGTGTTCGCCGATTCCGTAACCAACTTTTCGTTGTTCGGATAATAGAAATACAGGAATCCCACGTCATAACCGAAATCGGATTGGCCGAAGGTGTTGGCATAGCCGCCGTAGAGGTCAACTTCCAGCGTGTTGCCGTACAGCGCGTCCTTGTCCACGTTGGTTCCCCAGACGCCAAGATAGGCGCCGCTGGAATGCGCGAGGTCAAAGCCGCCCTGAATAGCAGGCTGCTCGTTGGTGTAGGTGATGCCACGGAACACATATTGGCCGAAGAAGCCGATATTGGAACTCAATGTGAAATCCGATGCCGGTTCGGCGGGGGCTGCCGCGGGTGCGGCGGCCTCGTCGGCGGCATAGGCGTGGCTTGCGGTCAGCGCGCCGAGCAAAGCGGCGGTGACCAAAGAAAGTCTTGCGTGTTTCATGTGTACTCCCTCCAAATCAAGGTAGATCGAAAAAAAGGCTCGGTTACCATTATTAAAATTAGTTTATCTATAATAAACCATAATCAGTTTAACAAGACAAACTATTTGTCCCTCATGGACAAATTCCCATCCCGCGCGTCAGCGATTCACCAGCGGATCGGCGACGGCGGTAAAAACATCCATCAACTCCTTCTTCAACTCCGGGCTGTAGCCGACTTCGCCCAGCGCCATGGTCATGCAGCCCAGCCATGAATCGCGCGCCTCACGGTCTATGGCAACGTGATCGTGGATCACGCGGATGTCGGAATGACCGTAACGCTCGGCATACAAGCGCGGTCCGCCGAAAAACCCGGACAAAAAATTGAACTGATCCATGCGCGCGTGCGCCACGCCGTGTCCGCGCAATTGCAACAGCAACACCGGCCTGCCCAGCGGATGCGTTTCGATCAGGTCGTAAAAAACCTTGACCAGCCGCCGTATGCCCTCTTCGCCGCCCACGCGGACATAGAACGATTCCCTGGTTGATCGGGCAACGGCTTGCATCACGCGCTCCTATTCCGCCTGCGTGCCGAGCTCAAGCGGCGCGCCATCGTCAAATTTCGACAGCCATTGCACCGCAGCATCGCGGTATTTGACCAATCCCTTGTACTCGGCAAGATCGGGATGCAAATCCCTGAGCACGCGGTGCATACGTTTTGCCCAGCGCGGATAGGTCGCCAAATCTTCCAGACTGATGAGATAGCAACGTATGCTGAACACAATGCCGTTGCTGCGCGGCAGGCGGTACAGCGTTTGCAGCTCGACGCGCAGATGCACTTTTTCGCCCGCGTTTTGCGGCGTCACGGTATTGCGATCCTGTCCCCATTGCTCGTAATTTTCGGGCGAGGTGTCGAGACGCGGATTGATCGTCATCGTCCAGTTGAAGCGGCGCACCGGGCTGCCGTATTGCATATTGAGCAGATACTTGAGCGCGCGCTCGAATATGCCCATCTCGTGCGCCTGCGGCACCGGGCCGTGCCACTGCATGAAGGACATGCCCGCGTCGAACATGAGCGACCAATCGGCCTGACTGGTGACGATGCCCGCATCCACATAAAGATCGTTGTCGCGCTGGTCGAGTATCGTCCAGTCACCTTGAATCTGGCGGCCTATGTACTCGAACGGCTCCATCGGCAGCGTATCGCGGTCGCCGAAGGTGAAGGTGTCCTTGATGTTGAGCGGCTTGTTTTCCCACGACCAGACATTGCCGTTTTTACTCAGCTTGAACTGCTCGGGATAATCGTTCGCCAGCGCGTCCATGATGAGTTCCAGCACATCCCACTGCGCGTCCATCGTGTGCGGCAGCGCGGCGTAACGCCCCGGATCCTGCGCGAGCGTGATGGCCTTGTCCGCGCACTCGGCGACGTAATGCTCGTCCACATCCAGAATATGCTCGACCGCCGAACCCTTCGCGCCGGGGACGTGCGGCTCCATGTTCACGGAATACATGTAGCGATCTTCCGGGAACGGAAATGGAAAGCGGCGTATCGCCTCCGGCGAATTGCGGTAGGTGTAATCGTCGCGAAAAGTTTCTTTTTTGAAGGCAAGTGCCATGATTGTTTTTTCCTACAGGTTGACCAACAAATGCGTGCAACGCGCACGCGAAACGCACGGCATCATCTTTTTACCGGAAGCTTTCTCGGCCTCGCTCAGATAATCGTCGTGATGCAGCAACTCGCCGTCGCACGCCAGCACCTCGGTCATGCAGCGTCCGCACGCCCCGCCGCGGCACAGCGAATCAATCTCGACACCCGCGTCTTCCAGCGCCTGCAACATGCTGGTGTCGCCGGGGACTTCGACCTCCAGACCGGATTTTGCGAGCGCAACCTTGAACGGTTCGCCGCCGGGCGGCGCGCCGAATTGCTCGCTGTGAATGTGACGTTCCGGCCAGCCGAGATCGCGCGCGGTTTCCAGCACCGCCGCCACCATCGTGCCGGGGCCGCACACATAAACGTGCGTGCCGAGCGGCTGACGGCTCAACACTTCGCGGATGTCGAGTTTTTTGCCGTTGCTATCCACATAAAAATGCGCGCGTTCGCCGCACCGCGCCTTGAGCTGATCGGAAAACGCGCCGTGTTCGGGCGAGCGGAAGGCGTAGTGCAGTTCATAGTCGAAACCGTTGCGCGCGATGTCGTGCAGTTGCGACATGAACGGCGTGATGCCGATGCCGCCCGCGATCAGCACATGCTTGCGCCCCATGCGCGAAATCGCGAACAGATTGGTCGGCGCGGTGATTTGCAAGGCGCTGCCTTCGGTCACTTTATCGTGCATGAACACCGAGCCGCCGCGCGAACGTTCCTGACGACGCACCGAAATGTGATACGCGTCGGTATCCTCGGGCGAACCCATGAGCGAATAGGCGTTGCGATAAACTTTGCCGCCCGCGTCCATGGAAACCACGATATGGCTGCCGCCCGAAAACGGCGGCAATTTTCCGCCGTCCTCGCGCACCAAAGTGAAATGTTTGACCAGCGGCGTCACGCGCTCGATGGCCGCCACTTTTACGTTTACGGAATTGAGGCTCATCGGTAAATCTCCTCGATGGCGGGTACGTCACCGGGGTTTTCGGCATCCACCTGAAGCCCCATATAGGCTCCAAGCAACCGGGAAAAATGATCGCGCACGAACAATTTGCGCCCGCACTTGCCGCACGCGACGATGTTGGTTGTCACCTCGGGCGTCATGCCTTTGCAATGCACGCAATACACGGGACGCGCGAGCGTGGCGACAATCTGCTTCATCACATCGTCCTCCTGCACGCCGTGCAATTTGGCGAGCTTGACCGCAGACCAGATGAAACTCTCGGAACCCGCCATGTAAAACTGCGTGCCCATGCGACATGCGTCCATCATGCGATAAAAGGCGAACAAGCCTTCCTGCTCGGCATCGTAGCAATGCAAACCTTCGCCGATCACTTTTTCGAGCAGCGCGGAATAATCGTCCGCGCCATCGCGCACATAAACCACATGCACCGGCTCGCGCGGATACATCTGCTGAAAAAGTTGCAGCACCGCCATGCCGCCCTTGCCCTTGGCGACGACGAAATGCGCGAGCGCCTTGTCGCGCCATGCAAGCGATTGGTAATCAGGCTTGCTTCTGATCTTGTAACCGCGCTCCATCAACGCCCCTCGGGATGCGTGCGCAAGCGCAGCGGATCATAAAACGGCGTGCGCGCGATGCGACCCTTGACGGTCTTGTTCTTGCCGAACACCACTTCGACTTCCGTGCCGATCTGCGAATGCTCGGGTTTGACGTGCACCATCGCGATGGAAAGCATGAGATAGCGGCTGAAACTTCCGCTCGTCACCACGCCGATTTCCTTGCCGCCGCGCAAAACCTTCGCGCCCGCGGGCGGTGCCTTGTCGGAATCGCAAATCAACCCGGTATGCTTCACGCGCTCGCGTCCGCGCAATTTGAGCACGGCTTCCTTGCCGATGTAATCGCCTTTTTTGTCGAGATCAACGCCCCAGCCCATGTTCACTTCCCACGGCGTGGTGTCGCCTTCTGGCATCTCGAACGGGAAGAACAACAAGCCCGCTTCCATGCGCGTGAGTTCAAGCGAATTCCACGACGCGGCGATGATGCCGTGCGCCTTGCCCGCCTCCAGAATGCTGTCCCACAAATGCACCGCATCCTTCGCCGCGCAATAAACCTCATAACCGCGCTCGCCGGAATAACCGCCGCGCGCGAGATAAACATCACGCCCGAACAACGTGGTTTTCTGATGTTTGAAATACGGCAAAGACGCCAGCTTGAAATCAACATGCGGCGCGAGAATGGCCAGCGATTTCGGCCCCTGCAACGAAAGAATATGCGCGTCCAGATCCGCCGCGACCTTGACCTTTTTGCCCTTGGCAAGCTGCTTCAACTGCTGCGGCGTTTTCCCGCTGCCGTGCGAAACGCGGAACGTATCCTTGCTATCGCGGATAATCATGATGTCGTCGCAAAGCGCACCGTTTTCATCCACCTCCGCCGCAAGCCGCGAAGTCCCCGGCTTCATCGCCTTCACATCAATCGTGACAAGACGATCCAGCACGCTCTCCGCGTCCGCCCCCGACACATTGATGATATTGAGCGCGGACACATCATAAAGCCCCGCCCGCGTGCGAACCGCCACCACCTCGTCATGCGCGTCAGCGCGATAACTCCACGGTATCGGCATATCGTTCCAGGTATCGCCATCCAGCTTGGAGCCGAGGGCAGTGTGACGTTTGTTCAATATGGAATTGCGTGACATTTTTTGTTACTCCCGGTTGTTTAACAGGGAAACAATAGCCAAATGAGAAGCCCTCTTGAATGCCCACCAAGAGGTACTACCAAAGAGGTATGCCGGGAAGTTACAGATTTGAAGTGGTGGGGAGACGGGATTTCTGCATCGCGTAGCCGTATTACCTTGAAGATGCAGCTTTTAGGCGAGTTGCGGGGTTGATTTGGATGGGCAGCTGAATTAGCGCCCCGTCGCCGTCATCGGCCACTGGCGGGCAGCATGGAGAACTCGCAGAATAGTCACATCACCGCCATCATCCGCATAAACGACAATGTAATTTGATCGAACAACCATTTCTCGCGTACCGAACACACGTCCAGCGCGATAAATTTGGGGCTGGCCGGGAAGCTTCGCCGCCTTCGCCTCAACCTCATCTTTCAGTCGTTGCGCGGCATCCGGGTTATCGTCGGAAATATAATCAACAATCGCCAGCAAATCGGCGCGGGCGGTTTCCAGCCATTTAAGCACGAGCGCGGCGCTTTCGGTCAATCACCGCCTGCGCTTCATCCATCACCTGCTGATGCGGCACAGCCGGGCGCGTGTCATTCAGTGCCTCTTGCACCTTCGCGCGAAACCATGCGTCATGCGCTTCCGAATCCGCCACCAACCCGACTGGCAAACCACCTTCCCTGGAAATGCGTGTCAGCAAAATCCGCACCGCATCCGAAACCGTCAAACCGATTTCAGCAAGCTTTTCCGCTGCATCGGCTTTGAGTTCGTCATCCACACGGACATGCAACATAGAGGTTTGGGACATTGGGATTCCTTGGGCTAGAGTTGCGTTAAAAGTATCTCATTTGAGATACAAACGCAAGCCTTCTATCATGATTTGCTCTCTG
>JAITWS010000026.1 GCA_031285185.1 Methylobacillus sp. | reverse complement strand
GCGCGATGAGCACGGTGAGCATGTCGGGCAGATAAACATCCAGACCGAACTGCGCCGTGCCGTTGATTTTTTCCGGCGTGTCTATGCGCTTGATGGATTTGCCGATGATTTTGAAATCCCTGGGATTCTTGAGCGGCACGTTTTCCGGCATGGGCAGTTGCGCGGCAGCGGTGGCGAGTTCGCCGTAGCCCAGCGATTTTCCGCTGGCGTGTTTGACCACGCCGTTTTCCGCGCGGCATTCGCCCGCGGGCACGCCCCACTGTTGCGCGGCGGCCTGCACCAACATCACGCGCGCGGTCGCGCCGACGCGCCGCAATTGTTCCCACGACGAGGGAATGCTGCTGCTGCCGCCGGTGATTTGCATACCGAAGCCGGTGTGGTTGTAAATCGCGCCCACCGGCGCGGCTTCGACGCGTATGGTGTTCCAATCGGCCTCGAGTTCTTCGGCGATCAACATCGGCAACGAGGTGTAAACGCCCTGCCCCATTTCGGATTTGTTGACGATCACCGTCACCACGCCTTCCGGCGAAATGCGGATGAAGGCATTGGGCGGATATATCTGCGGCTTGGTCGCACCCTCTGCGGCAAATGCGCGACCGCCTTTGACGGGAAGATAAAAACCGATAATCAGCCCGCCGACCAGCGCGGCGGAACTTTTGAGGAAATTGCGGCGACCGGAGCTATGTTCAACGCCCTGCCCGTCGGAAGTTTTTTCAGTAATCGCGCTCATGCTATCACTCCCATTTCTGCCGCCTTGTGAATCGCGGCGCGTATGCGGTTGTAGGTTCCGCAACGGCAAAGATTTCCGTCCATCGCCGCCGTGATCGCGGCATCGCTGGGATTGGGATTCTGCTTGAGCAGCGCGACGGCGGACATGATCTGGCCGGATTGGCAATAACCGCATTGCGGCACGTCCACCTCCTGCCAGGCTTTTTGCACATTGCGCCCGAGCGCCTGTTCCGCGAGACCTTCGATCGTGGTGATCTGTCTGCCGCCCGCAGCCATGGAAACCGGCGTCACGCACGAGCGCACCGCCTGACCGTCCAGATGCACGGTGCACGAGCCGCACTGGGCAACACCGCAACCGTATTTCGTGCCGGTGAGGTGCAGATGGTCGCGCAATACCCAAAGCAAGGGTGTGTTGGGATCAACATCCACCTCGACGGTTGTGTTGTTGATGTTCAGGGTAATCATGGTGTAGTCCTCATGATGATGCGTAAAAATTGATTATACGGCACAAGCCGCACGTTGATCTTGTTCTTGCGTTCGCCCCGAGCGCACCTGTATCAGTTGCGCGAGAATGGCGACCGCGATCTCCGGCGGCGTGCGGCTGCCGATGGCAAGACCGACCGGGCCGTGCAACCGTCCGATTTCCCCGGGCGCGAGATCAAACAACGCGAGCCGTTCGCGTCGTTTGGCATTGTTCGCTTTCGAGCCGAGCGCGCCGACGTAAAACGCATCCGATTTCAACGCTTCCAGCAAAGCCATATCGTCCAGCTTGGGGTCGTGCGTAAGCGCGATGATCGCGGTGCGGGCATCGGCGGCAAATGCGAGCACGGCATCATCCGGCATGGTTGCGAGAAGTTGCGTCTCCGGCACATTCCAGGCAGCGCGCATTTCCTCGCGCGGATCGCACACCGTCACCTCGTAATCAAGCGCCTGCGCCATCTGCGCGAGATAAGTGGAAGTCTGCCCCGCGCCTATGATAAGCAAGCGCCAGCGCGGACCGTGCAAAGTTACCAGCGTGTCGTCGTCATACGCGACTTCGGCTTCGCGCTTGTCGGCATCGCTCAATGCGACTTGCAACGTGGCGAGCTGCAAACAGCGGCGCGTGATGCGATGCGCGCGTATGCGTTCCAGCAATTCGCCCACCCACGCTGCGCCGCGCACCGGCTCAATCACCAGCCGCAATGTGCCGCCGCACGGCAAACCAAAACGCCGCGCCTCTTCCGCCGTGACACCGTAAACCACCTTCTCGGCGCGATCGTTCAACAACTCGCCGGACTGCGCGCGCCGCACAAGATCATCCTCGATGCACCCGCCGGAAACCGAACCGACCGCGCGACCGTCCGCGCGCAACGCAAGCATCGCGCCGGGCGGACGCGGGCTGGAACCAAAGGTTTCCACCACGGTGACCAACCACGCCGGATGCGCCTCATCACGCCACGCCTCCAGCGTTTTCAGCACGGAAAGATCAACGCTGTCCATAACACTTTCATTTCAATTTGCATAAGTCCGTTTTCCCTCACCCTGCAAAGGAAAACCGCTGATGTTCTCCCTCTCCCACTTGTGGGAGAGGGCAAGAGCGCGGGCGGGTTTGAAACCCGCCCCTACACCTTCATTCACAGAAAGGAAGCAATCCTGCCTCATCCCATCTTCGGATAATCCGTATAACCTTTTTCCGTGCCGCCGTAAAAACTGTTCGGGTCGGCCTGGTTGAGCGGTGCGTCGGCTTTGAAGCGTTCGACCAGATCGGGGTTGGCGATGTAGGGCACGCCGTAGGCGACGCAATCCGCGTGGCCGCTGGCGATGGCCGCGTTGCCGCGTGTTTTGTCGTAACCGCCGTTGGTCATGTAATTGCCCTTGTAACGCGCGCGCAGTTGGTTGAAATCAAACGCCTGTTCCGCCGACCCCATTTCGGTCACATGCAGATAGGCCAGTCCCATCGGACTCAACGCTTCCGCGACATGATTGAACAGCGCCTGCGGGTTGGAATCGTGCATGTCGTTGAAGGCGTTGACCGGCGAAAGGCGCACGCCCACGCGATCCGCGCCCCAGACTTCGCACACGGCGGCGGTGACTTCCAGCGTCAGACGCGCGCGATTTTCAATGGAGCCGCCGTATTGATCGGTGCGCCGGTTGCTGCCGTCGCGCAAAAACTGATCCAGCAAATAGCCGTTGGCGGAATGCACCTCAACGCCGTCGAATCCGGCATCCAGCGCGTATTGCGCCGCCTTGCGGTAATCCGCGACCACGCCGGGAATCTCGCCGGTTTCCAGCACGCGCGGTGTCACGAAATCCTGCAATCCGGTGTAGGTAAACGCCTGTCCGGCGGGGCGAATCGCGGAGGGCGCGACCGGCTGGGCATTGTTCGGCAACAACGAAGGATGCGAGATACGTCCCACATGCCACAGTTGCAGATAAACTTTTCCGCCCTTGGCATGAATGGCTTCATTCACTTTTTTCCATCCGGCCACATGTTCGCGCGAATAAATTCCGGGCAACGCCGGATAACCGTGCGCCATCACGGAAATGGGCGTAGCCTCGGTGATAATCAACCCGGCGGAAGCGCGCTGCGCGTAGTATTCCGCCATGAGCGGTGTCGGCACATTGCCCTCGCCCGCGCGATTGCGGGTCATGGGTGCCATCACGATGCGGTTTTTCAATGCGGTGCGTCCCAGCGCGATGGGAGTGAACAGGTCGGACATAAGATCTCCTTGAAAACTATTGGTTAGGGTAATGAACAAAAGTTGCCCAAACAAGTCTTTTGCACAACGGAATAGTTTGACAATTTACAAAATCGGGATAAAGATTAAAAAAGTGGATTGTTTATCCCAATTCTCGCACCAAACAATTTCGCTATCAACCTAACCATAGGGAATTTCATGGACAGACTACACGCCATGCGCGTATTTACCGCCGTTGTGGACAACAACTCCTTCTCGCGCGCCGCCGAGCAACTTCGTCTTTCCGCCACTGCCGCCTCGCGCCATGTGGCCGATCTGGAAAAACATCTCGGCGCGCAACTGCTGCAACGCTCCACACGCCGCATCAATCTCACCGAAATCGGCACGAATTATTATGACCGCTGCCGCGCCATCCTTGCTGATGTGGAAGAAGCCGAAGCCCAAGCCGCCACCAGCGAAGGCCAACCGCGCGGCATGTTGCGCCTCAGTCTGCCGACCACCTTCGGAATGCAATACATCGCGCCCGCGATTCCCGAATTTTGCAAACGCTACCCCGAGCTGCAACTCGAACTCAACTTCAGCGACCGCATCGTGGATTTGGTCGAAGATGGCATAGACATGGCCGTGCGCGTCACCACCGAACCCAAAACCAGCCTCGTCGCGCGCAAACTCGCCGAAGACCGCCTCGTCTGCTGCGCCTCGCCCGCCTATCTGGCGCAATACGGCACACCGCACGAACCGGAAGATTTGCGCGACCACACCTGCCTCGCCTACAGCTACGCCAGCCACGTCAACATCTGGAAATTTTACCGCGACGACCACGAATACGCCGTCCCCGTCAAAGGCCGCATCATCACCAACAGCAGCGACATGAGCCGCATCGCAGTCGGCAACGGCCTCGGCATAGACCTCCTGCCCAGCTTTCTGGTAAGCGAAGAACTGCGCTCCGGAAAACTCATCCCCATCCTGCAAGACTACGCCACCCCGCCCATAGGCGTGTACGCCGTCTATCTCCCCGGCGCCCGCCGCGCCGCCCGCATCAAAGCCATGGTGGAATATCTGTGGGAAGCGCTGGGACAAGGCAATCCGCCGTGGGGGATGGGCGCGTAGGGACGCTTCAAATTCGTCCACGCAAAAAGAAATGTACCGTTCGTCCTGAGCTTGTCGAAGGATGAACGTACTCCGTCGCCTTAAAGAAGAGAGAAAAACTTCATTGAAGTTTGTTTCATTCACTCCGCCCCACAAATTACACTTACAATAATCTCGACTCTCTTGGCTATTCAATAGAAAAACATGAACTGGAAACCCAATCGCTGGATTGCGCTGGCGCTCGGCCTGTTTATCGGTCTCGTCGGATTTTTGTATGTCGGCAAATGGCGTTGGGCGGCGTTTTATTTCGGATTGGTGTTATTGTTTGTCGTCGCCTCTTTTTTTCTGCCCATCGCCGAGTGGGGACTCCCGTTACGCATCGCGCTTGCGATTATCACAGCCATCCAGACATTTATTTTCGCGATCCGCTACCCGCCCACCGCGCATCGCCCGTGGTACAGCCGCTGGTATGGCATTATGCTCATCATTCTGGCAACCATCACTCCGATACTTCTGACACGCGTTTTCTACGAGCCGTTTTATGTGCCGGGCGCGAGCATGGAGCCTTCATACACGCGGGGCGAATACATCCTCATTTCCAAGTCTGGTTATGGCAACTATCGCGCTTACGGCATCACCATTTACAAAGCCGAAATCAGCGCGCCGTTGCATCATGGCGACGTTGTTGTTTTCGATTACCCCCGTGATCCATCCAAAACTTATTTCAAGCGCGTGATCGGTTCGCCGGGCGACACCATTGCGTATCGCTCGAAAGCCTTGTGGATCAACGGTCAGCCGGTTTCGCAGGTGCGGCAATCCGAGCAAAGAATGGATGATCCCGAGTTTGGCAGCCGCATTTATGACGTTTACACGGAATCATTCGGCGCATCCCGTTGGAAAATCCGAATTTCGCAAGACAAGCCGAATGACGATTTTGAAATCACCGTTCCGCCCCACATGTATTTCGTCATGGGCGACAACCGCGACAACTCCATGGACAGCCGCCACTTTGGTTTTGTGTCGGAAGATGCCATCATAGGCAAAGTCATTTACACATTTCATCATTAAAAACATGCAGCCCATTTTTCACACCGCCGGAATCCGCGCGATTGAAGCGACGCGCGGCGCGACCGATCTCATGGAGAAGGCCGGTCTCGCCGTGGCGACGCTTGCGGAATCGTTGTTGCCGGAGGAATCCGGCGTCATCCTCATTGTCGCGGGGCCGGGCAACAACGGCGGTGACGCGTTCGTCGCGGCGCGGTATTTGAAGGCAGCGTGGCAGCAGGTGGATGTGGTGTTCGCGGGCGATGCGGATAAACTTCCGCCCGACGCGGCGGCGGCTTGTGCGGCTTGGCGGAATGCGGGCGGCGCGTTGCTTGCCGACATTCCCGAAAAACATTACGACCTCGTGATTGACGGCTTGTTCGGCATCGGGCTTACGCGGCCTCTGCAAGGCGTTTATCTCAACCTCGCGCGCAAGATCAACGCGCTGCCCGCGACCGTGCTGGCAATTGATGTTCCCAGCGGCTTGAATGCGGACACAGGTCGCACGCTGGGCGAAACTGTGGTGGCGAATCACACGCTGACTTTTCTCGGACTCAAGCCGGGGCTGTTCACATCGGACGGCGTGGATCATGCGGGCATCGTGCATGTCAGCGATCTCGGTGTGACAAGCACGCAAACGCCCGACGGCTGGCTGGTGGACGACATTCCCGCGTTGCCCGCGCCGCGCAAACGCAACAGTCACAAAGGCACTTACGGCAGCGTCGGCATTCTGGGCGGCGATCACGGCATGGTGGGCGCGCCGTTGCTCGCCGCGCGCGCCGCGTTGTTGACGGGCGCGGGTCGGGTCTATGCGGGGCTGCTCACGGAATACGCGCCCGTTGTTGATTTCGGCCAGCCGGAATTGATGCTGCGTAACGCGCGCGAAGTGCTGGACATGGATCATCTCGACGCGCTCATCGTCGGCCCCGGTCTGGGACGTTCCGCGCATGCCGTCACGGTGGTGCAACGCGCGTTGCGCTACCCCGTCGCGTCGCTGATCGTGGATGCCGATGCGCTGGTGTTGATCGCGGAACACACCGAGCTGCGCCGCCTGCTCGTCGAACGCGCGCGTCCCGCATTGCTCACGCCGCACCCCGGCGAAGCCGCCGCGCTGCTCGCGTGCGACATCGCCGACATTCAATCCGACCGCATCGCCAAGGCGCGCGACATCGCCGAAAAATATCACGCGATCACACTCTTGAAAGGCGCGGGCACGATCATCTCCACGCCAAAAACCTGGCACATCAACGCGAGCGGCAACCCCGGCCTCGCCGCGGCGGGCATGGGCGACACGCTCTCCGGCATCATCGCCGCACTCGTCGCGCAAGGCATGGCGCTCGATCAGGCAGCGCTGCTCGGCGCGTGGCTGCACGGCGCGGCGGCGGATGCGCTGGTCGGACAAGGCACGGGACAACTCGGCCTCACCGCAAGCGAAGTCGCGCTCAAGGCGCGTGAACTCATCAACCTCTGGATCGCACAAAAAACCCCATGAACCCCGTCACCGAACGCATACTCGCCGCCGCAAGCAAAGTCATCCTCGGCAAGGAACATCAACTGCGGCTTGCGCTCGCCTGCATACTGGCGCGCGGACATTTGCTGATCGAAGATTTGCCCGGCATGGGCAAAACCACGCTGGCGCATGTGATCGCGCAAGTGCTGGGGCTGGAATTTCGCCGCGTGCAATTCACCAGCGATTTGCTGCCGGTGGATATCCTCGGCGTCTCCGTCTATGACCGCAACGACGCCACATTCAAATTCCATCCCGGCCCGGTATTCACCAACGTGCTGCTCGCCGACGAGGTGAACCGCGCCACACCCAAAACACAAAGCGCATTGCTGGAAGTCATGGAAGAACGGCAAGCCACCATCGAAGGCGAAACGCGCGTGCTGCCGAATCCGTTTTTCGTGATCGCCACGCAAAACCCCGCCACGCACATCGGCACATTTCCGCTGCCCGAATCGCAGCTCGACCGTTTTCTCATGCGTATAGACCTCGGCTATCCCGACGCCCGCTCCGAACGCAATCTGCTGATGAGCCAGGGCGGACGCGCGCACTTCGCCGAACTGCGCCCGGTCATCAACGCCGACCTGCTGCTCAAACTGCAAAACGCCGTGCACGCCATCCACGTTTCCGACGCACTGCTCGATTATCTGCAAGCCTTGCTGGATTTCACGCGCCAATCCACGCGATTCACCAACGGCCTCTCCCCCCGCGCCGGCCTCGCGCTAAAACAATGCGCGCAAGCCTGGGCGCTGATGCAAGGACGCGATTTCGCAACGCCCGAAGATGTGCAAGCGATCTTCCCCGGCGTGGCCGGACACCGGCTGCACGCGGCATCCGCAAGCGACGCGGGAAAAAATTGGGCGAATGAGATTTTGCGGAGCGTGGCGGTTGCTTGACGATGATTTGTAGGGGCGGGTTTCAACCGCCCATTCACTCCGCCTCACGTTCCTGACGGAGTTTGCGGAGATGGCGGCGCAGTTGCAGGTTGTCGAGGAGCAGCACGATTACGGACAAGCCGCCGAGTACGTTGAACCCGGCTTCGCCGAGAAAATGCCAGAACATCCAGGCAATCCCCGCGCCTGCGATGCCTGCGAGCAGTAAAAATATCCTGTCCTTCATCATCAACCCTTTTTGAGTTTGCAGCGCGTTTTATTTGTTTATCCCCACCTTCACCCCTGCCCTTTCAACCGAACTTCAGAACAGGCCTCTCCCGCACACGGGAGAGGGAGAATCTCACGACTTGAAAGTTACAGTGCCAACTCGCCGCTGTTGTCCGCCTTGTTTTTCTGCTTGCCGGGTTTGGCGTGCGGTTTGGTTTGTTCCGTGCCTTTGCGTTCGAAAATCAGGATGCCGATTTCCTCGTCCGGTTTGCTGTCGTGCAGGCATTCAAAATCTCCGGCGAGTTTTTTCTGTATGGTTTCGGCATCCGCGCGGCTGTGGTATTCGAGCTGGATGACATTGATGCCGTCGAGTTTGGCGTGGTCGAGGATTTCCACTTCCGAGCCTTCGGTGTCTATGCTCAACAGATCGCACGGCGGCAAATCGGCGGCGGCCACGCAATCCACCGTGATGCGGTTGATGGTTTGGCGTTTGCCTTTGTTGAAGCCGCCGGTGACGAACATATCGCCCTTGTACATTCCTTGCGGGCCGCCCTGAGCGAGCACGGCGCAGGGGATGATTTCCGCCCAGGCCGAATCGAGGTTGGCGCGCAGTCGTGCGACATTGGACGGCAAGGGTTCGTAGGCGATGATCTTGACGCCCGGCCATTGCTTGCGCGCGCGCAATGCGAACGCGCCCGCGCCCGCGCCGATGTTGACGATGGTCTTGGGCTTGGTACGCAAGGGCGCGGAAAAATAGACTTCGACTTCCTTGTTGAGCCAATCGGGAACGCCCGCCGGACCCAGATGACGCAAGGTTTTGCCGGATTTTTTCGCGTCGGATTTTTTCGGTTTGGATGTTGCTGCTTCCTGCGGCAACGCCTTCCACAATTCCATGATGCGTTCGCCGAGAATCTGCGGGCGGCCTTCGAAGATGAGTTTTTCGATGGCTTTGGGACCCGCGTATTTCGCCGCGAGTTGCGCGCGCTCTTCGGGGTTGTTGATGAGGCGCAGCGCCGATTGTTTGTATTCCTCGTTGGTACGCACGGTCATCCATTCGGGGAAACCCAGACGCGTGAACATGCCTTCGTCAATGTGTTCATGCACTTCGGGGCCGGTCTTGTTGACGCCCACCAAGCCCGCCCACACGGTATCAACGATGCCGTTGGTGTTGCCGAAGGGGAAGGGATTGAGGAACAGGTCGCAATCGGCGATCACTTTTTCGTAGGTGTCGTAATTCTGATGCTTGTGCACGATCGCGGTTTTGCTCACGAGGCGATGGATGATGTTGCGTACCTGCGGATAGGTAAGGCCGTTCGCCTGACCGACGAGGAAGTGAAATTCCACCGGCACTTTGGCTTCGTTGACGATCTCGCCCAGCGTCCGCAGAAAACCCGGATTGAGTTTGATGATGGTCGCAGCCACGGCGACGCGCACGGTTTCGGGCGCAAGCTTGGGCGGCAAATGGGTTCCGGGTTCGAGTTTCAAATCCAGCATCGCCGACGGCGGACGATACGGCATACCGTCCTTGGGCAGACGCAGCAGTTTTTCGGAGAAGCAGGCCGGATCGCCCACATAATCGTCTTCCACCACCACATAATCCATCGCGTGGCCGTGCGTGGTCGCGGGGTGGCCAAGCGCCATCATTTGCAGAGGAGCCACGCGCAGATTCGCGAGTATCATCGTGATCGGGAACATGCCCACACTCGGCATGTAACACGCCTGCGCGTTGCGCGCCTCGCTCACTTCGCGCACATGGGCGACGTGTTCCCAGATGTTGTTGCCTTCGAGCGCGATAAATTCGTGGAACAATTCCTGCCCCACGTCATCCACGCGATTGCTGTAACCCATGCCGATGATATGAAACTTGTCGCGCATCGCCACCATGGTTTGCGAGTGCGTGCGGTAGATCGAGTGATTTTTCGAGAACCATTCCAGCACCACGAGCAGCACCGGCTTGTTCTGTGTGACGGGATCGCTGCCTGGCGCGGGCGCTTGCGCCTTGCGCGTCACGTCATGCAGGCCGAGGCTTGCGAGTTTACGACGTATGATCGCGTTGATCGGCTTTTTGAGATCGTGCTTGGAAGGAATATCCGCGTAGCTGCAATGCATGTAGGCATCGTGCAACACGCCGGAAGGAATCTGATCCCAATCCACCTGATCGAGTTTGTTCGGTATCCAGCGCAGCAGCATTTCGCGCTTCTGGTGCGCCGAGGGCGAGGCGACGAGGCGCGTGGAAAGCAGCGAGACCGCGAGGTTGGCCGCAGCAACCTTGTTTGCCGCCCAGAACACGTCCCAATCAAGCCGCATTTCAGAATCGGTGAGATAAAACAGTTGAAATTTTCGCAGATCGGAGCCGCGTATCGCGAGCGTGTTTTTCGCGGAAGGATCGGTGCCGAAGGAACGCAGAATATGGTCGGCATTACGCAGCGGCGTGACCGCAAACAGCGAGGACATCCAGCGCTGAAAATGCGCGAGCTTGCCGACGCCGAAATCGGAAACCGTGAAGCCGGGATCGGTGACCAGCGCCGTGATCGCCGCCGCGAGCCGCGTGGTGAGATGCTCGTCCGCAATGTCCTGCGCCTGTTCGGATTGCACCCACTCATCCACATCCATCATCACGCCGTAGTTCTGGTCTATGCGCTCCAGCAAGGCCAGCAATTCGCGGCCGGCGGTTTCATGGTCGCGGCGATAGCAGTGGTATTCAAATTCGTTGATCTGGAATATTTTTTTCTCGCTCATAACTCAAGGTCTCTAGATTTTGGTAGCAGGGTTGGATGAATAAAGTGCAAGGGCGGGTTTCAAACCCGCCCCTGCGATGTCAAAATTTTAACGCCCCCAGGGATTCCACGAACTCCACGACACGGTGAACCAGTATTGCATCCCGTCGTCTTTCGGTTTGATCCAGGATTTGTCGCCGAACGGTTTGGAAGCCGACAACGTGAGCGTCGCGCCTATGGGCGTGAGCCAGGCCGCTTCAAGGCCGTAGCTCGCCAGTTGGCGCGAGTTGCCGACATTGATGCCGGGATAGCTCGATTCCCAGCCCGTCCATGTGTTGTGGTTGACGATGCCGTAGGCGTAATCAATGATGGGGCCGATTTGCATCTGATGCCCCTCGGCGATCGAAAAGCGTTTGTACAGTCCGGTTCCGAGCAGCACACCGTCGTTGAGCATGGGTTCGTCCGCGCGATAACCGCGCACCGCATACGGGCCGCCAACGCCGAGTTGTTCGCTGCCGTCCAGATTTTTGTTGGCATACTGGCCGGTTCCGCGCGCGGTGACGAAGAAATCGCCGCTTTGGTTGAGCGCCCAGCTCGCGAAGCCGGAAGCCGAAAGTTTGCCGTAATTGCCCGCGCGATCCGGGCCGTATTTGTCGAGCGGATCGTCGTTTTTCTGCCTGCCGTAGGTCAACGCAACCTGCCCCGCCCATTGGTCGGTACGCATTTGTTGCGCGCGGTCGCCGTTGTTGGCCGAGAGTGTGGCTTTGAGCGCGTCCAGCGTCGCGCCGGTTGAAAAGCCGAAATCGCGGTAATCCACTCTTGATTTGCTGTGCAGATAGGAAAGGTTGCCCCAGAGATTGGCGTCCAGCCCGCGCGTGAACGGATAGGACAAACCCAACATGCCGGTGTTGGATGTGCCGGAAAATGTCAGGCCGTCCTGACTGACCGTATATTGCTGCCGGGTGAATCCGCCGGTGAGACGCAAGCCGTCGGAAAGAATGGGAATGCCGCCCGAAAGCGAACCCGTCCACATGCCCTTGGTGCTGCGGGTGATGCTGGCGGCATAATCTTCGCCCAGCCCGAAATAATTGTTCGCCGAAATGGACAAGGTGCCGCGCGTGCGTCCGGTAGTCTGAACGCCGCCGTTATCCACGGATGCGCCGACCGAAAAAGGTTTGCCTTTTTCCGCGATGCTGAAGGTCGTCTTCACATCGCCCACGCCCTTGCCGGGGCCGAATTGCGGCGCGCCGCCGAGCGCCACGCCGGGCAAATCCTGCAACAACTGGGTGGCGCGTTCAAAGCGTTTGGTCTCGAAGAAACAACCCGCGGTATTGAGATCATCCGGCGCCTGCCCGCACAAGGCCTTGGCGATCATTTTTTCGACGCGCGATTGATCCATGCGCGAAGCGTTCTTCACCTCGATCTCGCTGATGCGCCCCGGAAAAACCGTGAACACCGACTGCCCGGTCTTGACGCTCGCATCCCAATCTTCCTGCGTCATCAACACCTGCCCCACCGCGAAACCGCCCTGGTGCAAAGCCGTCGTCAACTTCGCCGACCACTGGTTCACCTCGTCCAGCGTGCGCGGCGGCGAGCCTTCGTGCAGCGCATCATTCAACGCCGCCAGCACATCGCCCTCCTGCGGACTTCCCGCCGGAACGACCTTGACCACCACCGACGACGCCGCGCCCGCCCGCGCCTCACCCGCCCAGGCCGGATGAACGAACACAGCCGCCAGCAAGGTTATGGCGGCAAATCTGCACAATGCGATTTTGGAACTTGTCATTTTTGTATCCTGTTTAATTCCCGCAATTAGGTGTTCCGACAGGGCGCATGAATCCCCGTCAAACAAAGGCGACACAGCATCATAGCACAGGTTTTACCTTGTTTTCAGCGCGCTCAGTCTCATCTCCGCTCATCCTTTGCAAACGCAAAATGATTTGCAAGCAAAAACGCTCTTTTTTGGCAGATCTCCCTCATCCGGGATTGGCGAGAAAGCCGAGGCTCAATGTAATCACTACAACTCCAGTTTGTCCCAAAAAAATGGGTGCGACATCGAAATGCCGCACCCGGATTTTGCGTCGGACGCGATGCTCCCGCCCGGCTTATGCTTCTTTACAATTGCCTTTGCTAAAAAACCTGCCTTTATCCATCCACGCGCACCTGCTTTTCCTCGCGCACGGTGTAGGACACTTCGACGCGGCGGTTGGCGGCGCGGCCTTCGGCGGTTGCGTTGGAGGCGATCGGGCTGGCATCGGCGAAGCCTGCGGTCGTGATGCGGTTCGCCGCCACACCGCGTTCGACCAGCCAATCCTTGACTGCTGCGGCGCGGCGCTCGGACAGGTTTTGGTTGACCGCGCGTTTGCCGACGTTGTCAGTGTAGCCGTCCACCTTGATTTTTATGTCCGGGTTGTCGTTGGCCGCTTGCAGCACCTGACCCAGTTTGTCATCCGCGCCTTGCAGCAATTTGGCGGAACCAGTCACGAAATTCGCGCCGTCAACAACGGTGTGTTTTTCGGTTGTGACCGTTTTCCATTCCGGCTCGGGCGCGGGGGGCGGCGTGACCGGCGCGGCTTCTGCCTCCGGCGCGGGCGGCACAACGCAGGAGCTGGTATCCAGCTTGTAGTTGCTGTTGGCCGCGCCCATGGCATCCGTCTTTTTGTTCAGCCAGCCGTGCGATTTCACGGCGTAGGACTTGCCATCGCGTGTGCCGCTTTCCTGGAAGAAGTATTCGCGCGTCGCGGGGTTGAACGACAGTTCCACATATTCACCTGTCTTGGGATCAACCATGCCGTAGTGTTTCACGCCGTCGCCGCTGTCCTTGAGCGGCAGTTGACGCTCGATCAGGCCATCTTGCGTATGCAAGCGCACGATCGCGACCGTTTGATCGGCGCTGATCTCCACATAATCCAGCTTGGCGTTACACCAGAATCCGGCCTGCGTGGTATCACCTGTCAGATCCTGCGGTGCTTCGAGCGCCCAGATGTCGTCACCGCCCGCAAGCGCCGCGACCAGTCCGCCCAAGGCAAGCGCCGCCACACCTGCCCCTGCGCCACCACCACCGCCGCCTCCACCGCCATCACCGCCGCCGCCCACGTTGGTTCCTGTATTGCTTGTCGTGTTAGGTGTCGTGTTGGGCTGGGCATAACTGCATACCGGCCCGTTACAGATACTGTTGTTGCCATTGTCGGTGGTGTTCTGCGTGGTGTTGCCGCCGATATTGGTGACAGGAAAGCCACTGATGTTGTTAGTACCGTTATCGCTGGCGTTCTGCCCCACATTGCCGCCGATGTTGTTGCCCGTGCCATTACCGTCGCTGTTGCCGGTAATGTTGTTCGAGCCATTACCACTGGCGTTCTGGTCAACATCGCCACCGATATTGTTACCCGTGCCGTTGTTTCCTGAATTGCCGGTGATGTTATTGGAGCCGTTATCGGTCGAGTTCTGGCTGACGTTCCCGCCAATGTTATTGCCGGTTCCGTTATCGCCCGACTTGCCGGTGATCTTGTTCAAGACGGACTATCGTCGTTTATGGCAGAA
>JAITWS010000021.1 GCA_031285185.1 Methylobacillus sp. | reverse complement strand
CTATGGCAAGAAAGTCATCGAATGCCTGCAACCGAACCGTCGCGTGGTGGTGGAGATTGAAGCCCAACGCCAAGGCGGAAACTAAGCAGCATCGGACGTAAACCTCAAAAGCCCCGACTCGTCGGGGCTTTTTTATGACCATGGAAACCAACATCCGTCCCCAACTTGCGATTGAAGCGCGCTGGATCATTCCCGTCACGCCGGATGGTGCCGTGCATGAACATTCCACGCTGATTGTGGATGCGGGGCGCATACGTGATTTGCTTCCGAGCGCGGATGCGCGGCAGCGTTATCAGCCGCTGGAAACGATCAGTCTGCCGCATCACGCGCTGATTCCGGGGCTGGTCAACGCGCACACCCATGCGGCGATGAGCTTGATGCGCGGCATTGCGGAAGATCGTTCGGCGATCACCTGGCTGCGCGATCACATCTGGCCGATGGAACAGCAAATGGTGTCGGAGCGTTTCACGCGCGACGGCACTTTGCTCGCCTGCGCCGAAATGCTCAGGGGCGGCGTGACCTGTTTCAACGATATGTATTTTTTTCCGCAAGCCGCCGCAGAAGCCGTGTTGCAATCGGGAATACGCGCTTCGCTCGGCATGGTCGTGCTTGATTTTCCCACGCCTTATGCCGCGAATGCCGACGATTATCTGAACAAGGGTTTCGCCGCGCGCGATGAGTTGCGCGACCACGAACGCATTACGACCTGCCTTGCGCCGCACTCGCCCTACAGCGTGAGCGACAAAGTGTTTTCCAAAATTCTGACTTACGCGGATCAGTTGGGTGTCAACATTCATCTGCATCTGCACGAAACGACGGATGAAATCGCGCGGAGCGAGGCGCAGTTCGGGATGCGTCCGTGTTTGCGTCTGGATGGATTGGGGCTGATCGGCCCCAATCTGCTCGCGGCGAATTGCACGCATATGACGGACATCGAAATCGAAACTTTCGCGATGCAACACGCGCATGTGGCGCATTGTCCCGCTTCCGATCTCAAGCTCGGCAACGGCATTGCGCCGGTCGCGCGCATGGTGGAGGCGGGCATCAATGTGGCATTGGGAACGGATGGCGCGGCGAGCAACAACCGGCTCGACATGTTCGCCGAAATGCGGCTTGCGGCGCTGCTGGCGAAATCTGCGGGCGATGCGGCGGCGCTTTCCGCGCGGCGTGTGCTGGAAATGGCCACGATCAATGGTGCGCGCGCGCTGGGGATGGACGATAATATCGGTTCGCTGGAGCCGGGAAAATGGGCGGATCTGGTCGCCGTGGATTTTTCCGCGATCGAAATGCAGCCCTGTTACGACCCGGTTTCCCATCTCGTGTATGTGGCCGGGCGCGGGCAGGTGACGCACACCTGGGTCGCGGGCGCGCTGTGCTGCGAACGCGGCATCCTCGCGCATATGGATCACGCCGAATTGAAGGAGATTGCAACACAATGGCAGGGCAAACTCAAACCGTTTCACCAATAAACGCGGATGAAGCAGAGCTGCAAAAATTCGCCACGCTCGCGCATCGCTGGTGGGATCCCGCCAGCGAATTCAAACCGCTGCACGAGATCAATCCGCTGCGGCTCGGTTACATAGACAACATCGCCGGATTGCGCGGAAAAAAAGTGCTCGATGTGGGTTGTGGCGGCGGCATACTTTCCGAATCCATGGCGCAGCGCGGCGCGTCCGTGACCGGCATAGACCTCGGCGAAAAGGCGCTCAATGTGGCGCAACTGCACAAGCTGGAAAGTGGCGTCGCGGTGGATTATCGCCTCGTATCGGTCGAAGTGCTCGCGGCGGAACAACCCGAAAGTTTCGACATCGTGACCTGCATGGAAATGCTGGAACACGTTCCCGACCCGGCAGCGATCGTCAGCGCCTGCGCCAAACTGGTCAAGCCGGGCGGCAAGGTATTTTTCTCCACGCTCAACCGCAATCCAAAATCGTATCTGCACGCCGTGCTCGGCGCGGAATATGTGCTCAAGCTGCTGCCCAGAGGAACGCACGATTACGCCAAATTCATCAAGCCCTCGGAATTGTCGGCATGGTGCCGCGAAGCCGGGCTGGATGTCGCCGGAATGACCGGCATGAACTACAACCCGTTGACAAAAAGTTACGCGCTGGTCAGCGACGTTTCCGTCAACTACATTCTGCACACCGCGAAATGACAACCACAACCGTGCTGTTCGATCTCGACGGCACGCTGGCCGATACCGCGCCCGATCTCGGCCTCGCGCTTAACATGCAGCGCGCGCGTCATGGCCTGCCGCCGCTGCCGCAGGAAATCATCCGCCCCCACGCCTCGCACGGCTCGCGCGGATTGCTGGGCATAGGTTTTAAACTCGCGCCGGAAGACGCGGCCTTCCCCGCGATGCGCAACGAATACCTGGCTCTGTACGATCAGGTGTTCACACATGCGCCGTGCTTGTTTCCCGGCATGGACGAAGTGCTGAAAGCGTTGCACGCCGCCGGAATGCAATGGGGCGTGGTCACCAACAAACCCGCGCGTTTCACGGATCGTCTCATGCAAGCCTTGGGTCTCGCGGAAACCGCGGCTTGCATCATCAGCGGAGATTCCACAGCACGCGCCAAACCGCATCCCGACGGCTTGTTGCTCGCATGTGAGCTGGCGAATTGCGCGCCGCAATCCTGCATATATATCGGCGACGCCGAACGCGACATCATCGCGGGCAACGCCGCCGGAATGCGGACGGTGGTCGCGCGTTGGGGTTATCTGGATGAACATGACACGCCCGAAAACTGGGGCGCGGATTGGATGGTGGATACGCCATCGCAACTGCTGGCGTATCTGCGCGAAATTTTTTCTATTTAACCGCGCGGCGTTCCATCAGCGCCTGCGCGAGAGTGCCGCTGTCCACATGTTCGATTTCGCCGCCCATGGGCAATCCGCGCGCGATGCGGCTGACTTTGATGCCGCGTGATTTCAGCAGTTCGCTTACATAATGCGCGGTGGCTTCGCCTTCCACGGTGTAGTTGGTGGCGAGGATGACTTCTTCCACAATGCCGTCCTGCGCGCGTTTCAGCAGACGGTCGAGATGAATTTCGCGCGGGCCGATTCCGTCGAGCGGCGACAGGCGTCCCATCAGCACAAAATACATGCCGTGATAGCTGTGGGTTTGTTCCAGCATCATGAGATCGGTCGGCATTTCAACCACGCACAACAGTCGCGCGTCGCGGTTGCCGGTGGCGCAGAGATTGCAGGTCGGCTGTTCGCTGAAACTATTGCACGCGGCGCAATGCCCGATTTTTTCGAGCGCGCCTTGCAGCGCCAGCGCGAGATTTCCCGCGCCGCCACGGTCGCGTTGCAGCAGATGATAGGCCATGCGTAACGCGGATTTCGGCCCTACGCCGGGGAGACAGCGCAGGGCTTCCACGAGATGTTCAAGCGAGGAGGGATTGCTCAAAATCAGAACGGCAATTTCATGCCCGGCGGCAGGGACATGCCGCCCATCACGCCGCCCATTTTTTCCTGCGAGGTGGCTTCGGCTTTTCGCACGGCATCGTTGAACGCGGCGGCGACCAGATCTTCCAGCATATCCTTGTCGTCGCCGAGCAGACTGTCGTCAATTTGCACGCGCTTGACGGCGTTGCGGCAGGTCATCGTCACCTTGACCAGCCCCGCGCCCGATTGACCTTCGACCTCGATACGCGCGAGTTCTTCCTCCGCGCGTTTCATGTTTTCCTTCATTTGCTGGGCCTGCTTCATGATGTTGCCCAAGCCGCCTTTCATCATGTGTTTCTCCTGTCACTGAATCGGTTTGATGGTGGATGGAATAATGGTCGCGTCGAAACTTTCCACAAGATCGCGCACAAAGGGATCGTTCTGGATTGAAGTCTCGGCCTCCGACTGGCGCGTGGCTTTTTCCTGCGCGATTTCTTTGGCAGGCGTGTTGATGCCGTTCGCGCCAAGTTCGATGGCGATTTGCAATTGCTTGCCGAAATGTTCGCGCAAGGTCGAGCGCAGTTTTTCCTGATAGGTGTTGTCGAGCAAATGTTTGTGATCCGGCTGCACGGAAAGGCGGATGCGGTTGCCGTCAAATTCTTCCAGCACGCAATTTTGCGCCAACATGCGCGCCATGCCGGACAGTTTCAGTTGATCCACCAAACCGCGCCAGTTGCCATCGAAAACAGGCGGTGTCGCGGGCGTTTCCGGCGCTTGCGATTGCGGTTCGGCGACAGGCGGCGCAACAGGGCGCGGAGCAGGGGAGGCGGGCGCGGCTGCCGGTTTTGAAGCTGCGACTTTGGTCATCGCAACTTCGCCCGGCGTGAAGGCCAGCATACGCAGCAAGCTCATGCAAAAACCCGCGTGCTCATCCGGCGCGAGGCCGAGATCGCGCCGCGCGAGCAGGGCGATCTGATAATAAAGCTGAATATCCTCGGACGAAAATTGCGCGCCCAATTCCAATATCTGCGCGCGCTCCGGCAGGTCGGCGGGAATCGCATCGGGAACCGTCTGCCCCAGCGCGATCTGGTGCAGCAACAGCGCCAACTCGCCGAGCGCATCGTCGAACGAAAGACTGCGCTCCTCCATATTGCGTGCCACGGCCAGCAACCCGGCTCCGTCGCGGCGGGCGAGAGTTTGCAACAGCGTGAAAAGATAACTCTGATCAATCGCACCCAGCATGGCGCGCACTTCCGCCTCGCGCACCGCGCCCAGCCCATAGGCAATCGCCTGATCGAGCAGCGAAAGCGCATCGCGCATACTGCCAGCCGCCGCGCGCGCGATGAGATGCAGCGCGGGAGCGTCGGCGCTGATCGCCTCTTTCTGCAACACCGCGTGCAAATGCTCGGTGATCGCGGGCACGGGCATCTGCCGCAGCGTGAATTGCAAACAGCGCGACAACACAGTCACGGGAATTTTTTGCGGATCGGTGGTGGCGAGGATGAACTTCACATGCGCGGGTGGCTCCTCCAGCGTCTTCAACATCGCGTTGAAGGCGGATTTGGAAAGCATGTGAACTTCGTCAATGATGTAAACCTTGAAACGCCCGCTGGTCGGCGCGTACAACGCGCTTTCGAGCAGCTCGCGCATATTGTCCACCTGCGTGTTGGAAGCCGCGTCCAGCTCGATCAGATCAACAAAACGTCCGCCGTCAATCTCGGTGCAGGCGCTGCACACGCCGCACGGCGTCGCGGTAATCCCGGTTTCGCAATTGAGCGCCTTGGCGAGAATGCGCGCCAGCGTCGTCTTGCCCACGCCGCGCGTGCCCGTGAAGAGATAGGCATGATGCAGTCGCTGCTGCTCAAGCGCATTGGTCAACGCGCGGACAACATGCTCCTGCCCGACCAGTTCCTGAAATGTCTTGGGGCGCCACTTGCGCGCCAGCACCTGATAACTCATGAGTAGGGCGTGCTCACACTAATTTTCGCGTCCAATCAAATAAGGCGAGCCTGATCCCCGGCACTTGCTTGAATAGGTGTGGCTGCTTTCTTCCGAACCTGACCAGGTTATCCATCACGCAATGCGGGGAGGCCCGCCGACCGTTATTCTACCCGAATTTGCGGATGGGCAGGTTGGAAAACACGCGATGCGGCGGCGACCACAGAAGCAGGTTTCAAACCCGCCCCAACTTACGCTATAATGCCGCTCCCCACCCGGAGAGGTGGATGAGTGGTTTAAGTCGCACGCCTGGAAAGCGTGTTTAGGCTAATAGCCTAACGCGGGTTCGAATCCCGCCCTCTCCGCCAATTACCTGTTTCAAGAAGTCCAACGAAGTCCGACAAACCCGCGTAAATCCTAGTGATTGCGCGGGTTTTTAGTTTCAGGAAGTCCGATAAAGTCCATTGACATCCGGGGGTACATGGGGGTATAAATGGGGGTATGTCGCGCAACCCTCAAAGGAATGTACCCCCATATGGCACTTACTGACACCAAAGTCCGCAATACAAAGCCCAGTGACAAACCTCGCAAAGTCGCCGATGAAAAGGGGCTGTTCCTGTTGGTGCGCCCCAACGGCTCAAAATACTGGCGGCTCAAATACCGGGTTGAGGGCAAGGAAAAATTGATGGCCTTGGGAGTATATCCCGCTGTATCCTTGGCCGATGCACGGGCGCGGCGCGATGATGCCCGCAAGCTGTTGGCAAATGACGTTGACCCCAGCGAGGTGAAGCAGCAAGAAAAACGCACCCGTGAGTTTTCCGAAACCAACACCTTCGAGGCATGGGCGCAACGCTGGCATGAACACTGGGCGAAGGGCAAAAGCCCCCGCCATGCCGACTACCAGCAACGACGATTGCACAGTGGCATTCTCCCTGTCATCGGCGACAAGCCCATCACCGAAATAACCGCGCCCGATGTGGTAAAAACCGTCAAAGCCATCGCCGCGAACGGAAAACTCGATCTTGCGAA
>JAITWS010000138.1 GCA_031285185.1 Methylobacillus sp. | reverse complement strand
TACTTTTTCTTTCGTTCAATTTTCCCATCATCCGACAAAACGATAATAGCGGTCAGGATGATGATTGCGATCAAAACACCTTCTGTCATACCCATTTGCAATCTCCTCGTCAAAGTCTGTTTCCGACAAAAACTCGGGAAATCCTCCCAGGAACTCCCCGCCGACGTTATACACCACATTTGACAAAAGGTTAATACCACCGATGCGCGAATGTATTGTTGTCCGGGTCAACACAGTCAGCAGGAAAAATACATTATTCCCTCTCCCGCAGGCGGGAGAGGGAGAACTGCAACAGCCCCCGCCATGAAAAGAGAAACTGTGTTTCTGTTTTATACATCAGCATCTTCCAGCACTTTCAAAAAATCATCACCGTAGCGTTGCAGTTTGGCTTGGCCTATTCCGCTGATGCGCCCCATTTCATCCAGCGATTGCGGGCGCTGGTTGAGGATTTCGAGCAGCGTGCTGTCGTGAAAAATCACATAGGGCGGCACACCTTGGTCGCGTGCGAGTTCCATGCGTTTGGCTTTGAGCGCCTTCCACAGCGGATCGTCGTCATTGGCTCCGGCGGCGCGGGCGCGCGCGGCGCGTTCGGATTTTTTGGTTTTGCGCGGCGCAGTTTCCTCGTCTTGCCGCAGCCATACGGTTTGTTCGCCTTTGAGCACGGGGCGCGCGGCGGGTGTGAGGCGCAGGCCGCCGTAGCCTTCCATGTCGCTTTCCAGAAATCCGGCGGCGACCAGTTGGCGGAATACGCCGTGCCACTGCGTCGAAGTCAACGCCTGACCGATGCCGTAGGTGGAAAGCGCGGCGTGGCGAAATTGCGCGATTTTGTCGGTTTGCTTGCCGAGCAAAACATCAACGAGATGCGCGACGCCGAAGCGTTGTCCGGTGCGATAAACGCAGGAAAGCGCCATTTGCGCGGCTTGTGTGCCGTCCCAGGTGGCGACGGGTTCGAGGCAGTTGTCGCACATGCCGCAGTGGCCGGGATGTTCTTCGCCGAAATAGCGCAACAAGGTTTGATGGCGGCAGGCGGTGGATTCGCAGAAGCCGAGCAGCGCATCCAGCTTGCGGCGTTCGACGCGCTTTCTTTCCTCGGGCGCATCGCCCGCATCCAGCATTTGCCGCATGTTCACCACATCACCCAGACCATACACCATCCACGCATCCGCAGGCAGCCCGTCACGTCCGGCGCGGCCTGTTTCCTGATAATAACCTTCCATGCTTTTGGGCAGATCGAGGTGCGCGACGAAGCGCACATTGGGTTTGTCTATGCCCATGCCGAACGCGACCGTCGCCACCATGATGACGCCTTCCTCGCGCAAAAAGCGTGTCTGGTTCGCGTTGCGCGTCGCGCTGTCCAAACCGGCGTGATAGGGCAGCGCATCCCAGCCGCGCGTCTTGAGCCAGTCAGCGGTTTCATCCACTTTGCGGCGCGACAAACAATAGATGATGCCCGCATCCTCGGGATGTTCGGCTTCCAGAAAATGTTCCAGTTGCTGCCGCGCGCTGGATTTGCGCGAGACGCGGTATTTGATGTTGGGGCGGTCAAAACTGGAAACGAATTGGCGCGCATTTTCGAGACCCAGACGCTCGACGATTTCGGCGCGCGTGGGCGCGTCGGCGGTGGCCGTGAGCGCGATGCGCGGCACTTCGGGAAAACGCTCGTGCAGCACGGTCAACTGGCGATATTCCGGGCGGAAATCATGCCCCCATTGCGACACGCAATGCGCCTCGTCAATCGCGAACAATGCAAGTCCGGTGTGTTCGCGCGCCTGTTCCAGCAGCGACAAAAAACCGGACATGAGCAAACGCTCCGGCGCGACATAAAGAATATCCAGCTCGCCGCGCGCGAGCCGCCCCGTGACTTCGCGCGCGGCATCGGCATCAAGGCTGGAATTGAGAAACGCCGCCTCCACGCCAAGCTGCTTGAGCGCATCCACCTGATCCTGCATCAACGCGATCAACGGCGAAACAACAATGCCCACGCCCTCGCGCATAAGCGCGGGAATCTGGTAACACAACGATTTTCCTCCGCCGGTCGGCATGAGCACCAGCGCATCTCCTCCGGCGGCGACATGCTCAATGATGGCCTGCTGCGCGCCGCGAAACGCGGGATAACCGAAAATGTCGTGCAGAATGGCGTGCGGGGTTGAGGACGGGCTGGCTGGCATAGGTCATTATTTTACCCGGTCGGCGCAGCGCAGATTGGATAATCTTGCGGAGATGAAGAACCGCGCTTCGTCCTTTGGCGCTGTGCTATCATTGATAGCAATCAGGAAAGCGAGGCGCGACATGGCAAATCTGGTGGTGCGAAATCTGGACGACAATGTGGTTCATGCCCTGAAAAAACGGGCGGCCATGCACGGGCGCAGCGCCGAGGCGGAGCATCGCGAGATTCTGGCGCGGGCGTTGCAGCGCCCGCAGCGCAAGACTTTCGCGCAAGTGCTCATGGCCATGCCCGACGTGGGAGAGGACGACGACTTCGCGCGCGACGACGACGGCGAGACTGCGCGTGTATTTGCTTGATACGAATGTCATCAGCGAGCTTCGCAAGCAAGAACGAACGAACACGGGCGTGACGCAGTTCTTCAAATCGGCGATGCTGGATGGCAGTGGTTTGTATCTGTCCGCGGTGACTTTGGGCGAGCTGCGTCGCGGGGTGGAGCTGATCCGTCATCGCGGCGATGCGGCTCAGGCAACGCGGTTGGAAAAGTGGCTGGGCGCGGTGATTCGGGATTACGGTCAGCACATTCTGCCGATTGATGACGAGATCGCGCAAGTGTGGGGTCGGTTGCGCGTGCCGCATTCCGAACATGTGCTCGATAAACTGATCGCGGCGACGGCGCTGATTCATGATCTGACCGTGGTGACGCGCAATGTGAATGATTTCAGAGGGACGGGCGCGCGACTTCTGAACCCTTTTCAATGACACCCATGCAAAAACTTCCCGAAATCCCCGAACCCGCGCCCAAAGCCATTCTTCCGCCGAGCCGTCCCATGCTGGCCATCATGCTGGCGGCGCTGGCGATGTTGGGGCCGTTTTCCATAGACACTTATCTGCCCGCGTTTCCGAATATCGAGCAGATGTTGCACGCCAATCCCCTCGCGGTGCAGGAGTCGCTGACCGCGTACATGATCGCGTTCGCGGCCATGAGTTTGTGGCATGGCGCGTTGTCGGATGCGTTCGGGCGGCGCAACGTCATTCTCGTGGCGCTCGCGGTATTCGCCATCGGTTCGCTTGGTTGCGCCGCGTCGCACAGCATCGAATATCTGTGGGCGTTCCGCGTGTTGCAGGGGTTGTCGGCGGGCGCGGGCGTGGTGGTCGGGCGCGCGCTGATCCGCGATTTGTTCGAGGACGCGGCAGCAGCGCGCTTGCTGTCGCTGGTGACGATGATCTTTTCCATCGCGCCCGCGGTCGCGCCCATACTCGGCGGCTGGATCGTGAAATATTCCGACTGGCGCGCGATTTTTCTCACGCTGTTTGTTTATACCGCGCTGCTGCTTTTCTTTTGCTGGATGCGGTTGCCGGAGACCTTGCCGAAATTTCAGCGCGCGCCGTTCAACCCGGCTTTTCTCGCGCAGAGTTACAAGCAGATTTTCAAATCGCCCGCGTTCCAGTTGAAATCGGGCGCGATCGCGTTCAATTTCGCGGGGATGTTTTTGTTCGTCGCCGCCGCGCCCGTGTTCATCACAAAACATCTGGGGCTGGGCGCCGACCAGTTCGCCTGGCAATTCGTGCCTGCGGTGGCGGGGATTTTTCTCGGCGCGCTGCTCGCCAACCGTTTCGCCGGACGTATGCCCATTCCCTTCATCATGACGCTGGGTTACGCGCTGATGATAGGCGCGGGCGCGGGCAATGCCATTTATCATTTTTATTTTCCGCCCGCCGTGCCGTGGTCGGTGCTGCCGCTGTTTTTCTACACCTTCGGCATGTCGCTCACCGCGCCGGTGCTCACGCTGCTGGTGATGGATTTGTTCCCCACCATACGCGGCACGGTGGCTTCCTGCCAATCCTTCACGCAAACCATGCTGAGCGCGGCGGTCTCCGGCGTGGCAGCGCCCTTCCTCGCGCATTCGGTGTTATGGCTCGCGCTCGCCCAATTCGCGTTCGCCGCGATCGGTCTTTTGCTGTGGCTGGGCAGTCGTTACTACCACTACCACAGCGCCGCGCCGACAACCAAAGTCAATGCGTGGGAATCGGTGGAATAACTTTTTCTCTTCGCAAAAAAAAAGGGCGCTTGCGCGCCCAAAGGGAGGAGATACAAACGCAAAAGCTACAGCAACAACATTACAAATTTGCAACCAACAACTCAGCGGCATCCGGCTCCTGCCAAAAATCGGCATTGGCCGGTTTGCCGAGCCGATAACCTTGCAGCAAGGTAGCACCGGCATCCAGCGCGATCTTGTGCTGGGTTTCAGTTTCAATGCCTTGAATCACGGGGCGAGCGCCCAACTCCTGTATGACCTCCAGCAGCTTGGGAAACATGCGACGCACCTTGGCGTTGCGTTCCGCCTCGTGGATAAGATTGCGATCAAGCTTGACGTAATCGGGCGAAAGTTTCCACAAGCGATCAAAGTTGGAATGATGTCCGCCCGCATCGTCGAACGCGATGTGGTAGCCGCGATTGCGGTAATTCTCCACCGCCTCGATCAGCGGTTTGTCGGTCTCGATCGCGCTTTCCGCAATTTCGACCACCACCTTGTAAGTCGGCACGGAATGCGCGTGCAAAATGCGCTCAAACGCTTGTCCGTGCGCGTTGACGTTAATCAACTTTTTGGGATGGGCGTTGAAAAACAACAACGCGCCTGATGCGGGCAGACGCAACGAATTCAACGTATGCAACATGCGCGCGATACGGTCGAATTTGATTAACTGCCCCTGATCGTCCGCGAAACTGAACGCGAACGCGGGATTGATCTCCTCCAAGCCGCCGATGGAAGGGCGCAACAAGGCTTCGTAGCCAAGCGGGGTATCGGTCGTCGCATCAATGATGGGCTGAAAAACGCTGCGGAGTTGCAGCCCGAGAAACTTGCTGACAAGCTCTTCGCCGATAATTTCCAGCCCGAGTTCGTCGAGATTGAGAAAAAGCGCTTCGCGCAGATCGTCTCTGAGCGTGACAATGTTCGGTGCCATGGTAGTAGTCCTTTTATTTATATATGTATGCAAGCGAAGGCGGTCATGCCCCATATCGCTGCCGTGTTTTGCAATAGAGCAGCAAAACACGAGAAAGTTCTGTGCAAATATAAATTTTTTTACAAATTTTTGCAAGTTGACAGGCGGGGCAGGGCTTTTACAATGATCTATCAGCCCCCGGCGATTTTATCGGAGAAAACAATGAAGGTTTATGAGGACAATCCGCTTTCCATCGGCAATACGCCGCTTGTCAGGCTTAATCGCGTGACTGATGGCGCGAAGGCGTTGGTGTTGGCCAAGATCGAGGGGCGCAATCCGGCGTATTCCGTCAAGTGTCGCATAGGCGCGGCGATGATTTGGGATGCGGAGAGGCGCGGGTTGCTTGGTTCCGGCAAGGAGATTGTTGAGCCGACCAGCGGCAATACCGGTATCGCGCTTGCGTTTGTGGCGGCGGCCAAAGGCATGGCGTTGACGTTGACCATGCCCGATACCATGAGCGTGGAGCGGCGCAAACTGCTTGCGGCTTACGGCGCGAAGCTGGTGTTGACCGAGGGCGCGAAGGGGATGAAGGGCGCGATTGCCAAAGCGGAGGAAATCGTCGCCTCCGATCCGGGGCGTTATGTGTTGTTGCAGCAATTCAAAAATCCCGCCAATCCCGCGATACACGAGCAAACCACGGGGCCGGAAATCTGGAACGATACCGATGGCGCGATTGACATTCTGGTTGCGGGCGTTGGAACCGGCGGGACGATTACGGGGATTTCGCGTCACATCAAAAAAACGCGCGGCAAGGCGATTCAAAGTATTGCGGTCGAACCTGTCGCCAGCCCGGTCATCACTCAGACACGGAACGGCGAGGAGATCAAACCCGCTCCGCACAAGATACAAGGCATAGGTGCGGGCTTTGTGCCGGATACGCTGGATTTGTCGCTGGTGGATGCGGTTGAGCAGGTTTCCAACGAGGATGCCATTTTATATGCGCGTCGTCTCACGCAGGAGGAGGGCATACTCTCCGGCATCTCCGGTGGCGCGGCGGTTGCTGCGGCGGCGCGTGTGGCGAAGCGCCCCGAAAATGCGGGCAAAACCATCGTCGTGATTTTGCCGGATTCGGGCGAGCGCTATCTCAGCTCGGTGTTGTTTGAAGGCATGTTTGACGCAGCCGGATTGCCCGTATGAAAAAATGACATACGAATTACGCGCCTTAACCTTCGCCGGAAATACTCACGACATTCACCACGCCGCCGTTGCTTTGCTGAATCGTGCCGTTGCCCGTCACGCCTTCGCCATGCGCGGAGGAGCCGGTCACGCTGATCGAAGAGCCATTACCATCCGACGATAACGCGCTGCCGTCGCCCAGTTTCACTCCCGCGCCGCCGACGGAGCGCCCGTTGATGGTCACCGTCCCGCCGCCCGAAGTTTTGATTGTCCCGCCCAAACGCACGCCTGTTCCGCTATCAGCCATGTTGAAGATTCCCAATTGATGTTGATTCATGGTTTGGACTTTAGTGGAAAATGCCGGCGCGCTCAAGTTGATGGTAATGAAATTTTACATTACACTCAACGACGGATTACTTTTGAAATGGAGGCCACTCATGGCATCGCTTGCGGTTACGGCAAAAGGGCAGATCACGCTTAAACGGGATGTGCTGCAACATCTTGGCATCAAGCCGGGAGATCGGATTGAGGTTGAGCGGTTACCGGGTCAGGAGGCGCGCATACGGGCGGCGCGGCCAACAAAAACGATTGATGATTTTATCGGTTGCCTGGCGGATAAGGTGAAGCGGGATAAGCCGGTGACGATTGAAGAAATGAACGAAATTATCGCAGCGGGTTGGGCTGGGCAGTTGAAACTGGATGACAAGTGAAAATCACCGTTGATACAAATGTGCTGGCGCGCGCAGCGCTGCTGGACGATGCGAAACAATCCAAACTTGCGAGCAAATTGTTGCGTGAAGCAACGTTGATTGCCATCCCGCTGCCTTGCTTGTGCGAATTGGTCTGGATCATGCGGCAGGGCGTGAAATTGTCGAAAGATGAGGTGGCGACGAGGATACGCAGCCTGCTCAATGCCAAAAATACCGCCATGGATCGCCCCGCCGTCGAAGCCGGTCTCGCGATGCTGGAGGCGGGCGGCGATTTCGCCGATGGCGTGATGGCGCATGAGGGACGCTGGTTGGGCGGCGAGACATTTGTGTCGTTCGACAAACGCGCGGTCACATTGCTGGCTGGGCAGGGCGTTTCGGCGCGACTGTTGTAATCCCTCCGTCACATTCTTTGACCCCGCCCGCATTGCCCGGTATCATTGCGCCGGTTTTTGTGCGGATGACGGCGATGCGGCGCAAGCTGGTGGTGGGTAACTGGAAAATGCACGGCGGCCTGGAGTCCAACAAGGCGTTGCTGGAGGCGCTGGTCGCAGGTTTGCGCGATTTTCGCAACGCGGATTATGCGGTGTGCATTCCCGCGCCTTATCTGTTTCAGGCGCAGGCGATTTTGCAGGGCACGGGCATCGCGTGGGGCGCGCAGAACATGAACCAGTTCGAGGCGGGCGCGTTCACGGGTTCGATCGCGCCGCACATGCTGGTGGATTTCGGTTGCAGCTACGTCATCATCGGCCACTCCGAGCGGCGCGAGTTTTGTCACGAGAGCGATCATGTGGTCGCGGCCAAGTTTCATGCGGCGATCAAGGTCGGCATGAAACCGATTTTGTGTCTGGGCGAATCGCGCGAGGCGCAGGAATCAGGTCAGGCGGAAGAGGTTGTGGCGCGCCAACTGGATGCGGTGTTATCGCGTTTCGGCGCGCAGGAATTGCGGCGCGGCGTGCTGGCTTACGAGCCGGTGTGGGCGATAGGCACGGGGCGCGGCGCTTCTCCCGAGCGGGCGCAAGCCATGCACGCACTCATTCGCGAGCGCGTTGCGCGGCTCGATAAAACGGTGGCGGATGAGCTTCTGATACTTCATGGGGGTAGCGTTCGCGTCGCAAATGCGGCACAATTGCTATCTATGCCGGATATTGATGGCGCGCTTGTTGGGCACGCATCGTTGGTCGCGCGGGAATTTCTCGCGATCTGTCAGGCAGCCAATTAAAAATGTGAGCGGTTGAAAGTCGAATGGAAACACTCGTTTTGGTAATTCTCCTGTTGGCAGCGGTGGGTGTCATCACCCTGGTGCTGTTGCAACACGGTAAAGGCGCCGACATGGGCGCCGCGTTTGGCAGCGGCGCGTCCGGCAGTTTGTTCGGCGTGAGCGGTTCCGCCAATTTGTTGAGTCGCGCCACGGCCGGCGCGATGGCTTTGTTTTTTGTCGCCTGTCTGATTCTGGCCTGGATGGCCGCTCATAGCAGCGGAAACAAAAGCGTGGTCAAGGCGCCCGCGACGACAACAGCGCCTGCGGCGGCATCTCCCGCGACAAGCGCGCCGGTTGATCCTTCCGTGCCGGAAGCCCCCAAGGCAAAGGATGTTCCTCAGTAGGTTTTGTTGCGGTAATTTGCCGACGTGGTGAAATTGGTAGACACGCTATCTTGAGGGGGTAGTGGCGAAAGCTGTGCGAGTTCGAGTCTCGCCGTCGGCACCAGATTTGTTTATTGTGGAAGCGCGAGCTTCCGAAGCCCAACGGGGTTTGGGCGAGAAAGAGTTGATATAGCGTGCTGGAAAATTATTTTCCGATTTTGTTGTTCATCGTGGTCGGTCTGGCGATCGGCGTAGTGCCGATTGTGCTCGGCAAGATCGTCTCCCCCAGTCGTCCCGACAGCGAGAAAAATTCCCCCTACGAATGCGGCTTTGAGGCGTTTGAAGACGCCCGCATGAAGTTTGATGTCCGCTATTATCTCATCGCCATACTTTTTATCCTGTTCGATCTCGAAATCGCGTTTCTTTTCCCCTGGGCTGTGGTCATCAAAAAAATCGGACTCGACGGCTTCATCGCCATGATGGTGTTCCTCGGCATACTGGTCGCCGGGTTCATCTACGAATGGGCGAAGGGCGCGCTGGAGTGGGAATGACGTCATGAGCATCGAAGGCATACTGGAAAAAGGTTTCGTCACCACGACGCTGGATACCGTCATCAATTACACGCGCACCGGCTCAATGTGGCCGATGACGTTCGGCCTCGCCTGTTGCGCGGTTGAAATGATGCACGCGGGCGCGGCGCGTTACGATCTTGACCGTTTCGGTATCGTGTTCCGCCCCAGCCCGCGCCAATCCGATGTGATGATCGTCGCCGGAACACTGGTCAATAAAATGGCGCCCGCGCTACGCAAGGTTTATGACCAGATGGCCGAGCCGCGCTGGGTGATCTCCATGGGTTCCTGCGCCAACGGCGGCGGCTATTACCATTATTCCTACGCGGTGGTGCGCGGTTGCGACCGCATCGTGCCGGTGGATGTTTACGTTCCGGGTTGCCCGCCCACGGCGGAAGCCCTGCTTTACGGTCTGATTCAGTTGCAGAAAAAGATCAAACGAACCAATACCATCGCCCGCTGACATGACACCGCGCCTCGAAAAATTAGCCGAAAATCTCCAGTCCGTGCTGGGCAACAAGCTCGTGAGTTTGAGCGAGCATGTCGGCGAAATCACGATTTGCGTCAACCCCGCCGATCTCGTCGCAACCTGTGTGGCCTTGCGCGATTCCGCAGGACTCAAGTTCGAGCAGTTGATTGATTTGTGCGGGCTGGATTACAGCGATTATGGCGCGGGCGCGTGGATGGGCAAGCGTTACGCGGTGGTTTACCATCTGCTTTCCGTATCGCTCAATCAGCGCGTGCGGCTCAAGGTGTTCGCGGAGGACGACGAATTTCCCGTGCTCGCCTCCGTTGTTTCCGTTTGGCCGACCGCCAACTGGTTTGAGCGCGAGACCTTCGATCTGTTCGGCATCATGTTTGAAGGCCACCCCGATTTGCGCCGCATTCTCACCGACTACGGTTTCGTCGGCCATCCGTTCCGCAAGGATTTTCCGGTGGAAGGCAATGTCGAAATGCGCTACGACCCCGATCAGCAGCGCGTGATCTATCAGCCGATTTCCATCACGCCGCGCAACAACGTGCCGCGCGTGATTCGCGACGAAGGTTTCCATCATGGCTGAGATTCGCAACTACACCATGAACTTTAGCTCCGGCCGCCCTTCGGGCTTGACTTGCTCGCGCAAGTCAGCCTGCACTGAAATGCATGGTTTTCAGTTTGCCGCGATTGCGATGTCAATTAACGGGATGGCGTGCTAAATGGCCGAAATTCGCAACTACACCATGAACTTTGGTCCCCAGCATCCCGCCGCGCATGGCGTGTTGCGGCTGGTGCTGGAGCTGGACGGCGAAGTGATCGAACGCGCCGATCCGCATATCGGCCTGTTGCATCGCGGCACCGAAAAGCTCGCGGAAAACCGCACCTTTTTGCAATCCGTGCCCTATATGGATCGTCTTGATTATGTATCCATGATGGCCAACGAGCACGCTTATGTGATGGCGATTGAAAAGCTGCTCAAGCTGGAAGTGCCCGAGCGCGCGCAGTATATCCGCGTGATGTTCGACGAGATCACGCGCCTGCTCAATCATCTTTTGTGGCTGGGCGCGCACGCGCTCGACGTGGGCGCGATGACGGTGTTTCTCTACGCCTTCCGCGAGCGCGAGGATTTGTTTGATATGTATGAGGCGGTTTCCGGCGCGCGTATGCACGCGGCCTATTACCGTCCCGGCGGTGTTTACCGCGATCTGCCAGATCACATGCCGCATTATCAGGAAAATGATTTCCGCGCCAAGAGCGATACCAAGGCGCTCAACGAAAATCGTCAGGGTTCCGTGCTGGATTTCATTGAGGATTTCACCAACCGTTTTCCGGCGTATGTGGACGAATACGAAACGTTGCTCACCGACAACCGCATCTGGAAACAGCGCACGGTGAATATCGGTGTGGTGTCGCCCGAACGCGCGCTGGCGCTGGGTTTGACCGGCCCCATGCTGCGCGGTTCCGGCGTGGCGTGGGATCTGCGTAAAAAGCAGCCGTATGAAGTTTATGACAAGGTTGAGTTTGATATTCCGGTCGGCGTCAACGGCGATTCGTATGATCGTTATCTCGTCCGCATCGAGGAAATGCGCCAGTCCAATCGCATCATCAAACAGTGCATAGACTGGCTGCGTAAAAATCCGGGATCGGTGATAAGCGCCGATCACAAGGTCGCGCCGCCCGCGCGCGCGGGGATGAAGCACGACATGGAGGCGCTGATCCACCATTTCAAACTGTTTACCGAAGGTTTTCACGTTCCGGCGGGCGAGGCTTATGTGGGCATAGAGCATCCCAAGGGCGAGTTCGGCATCTATCTGGTTTCGGACGGCGCGAACAAGCCATACCGCCTCAAGATACGCGCGCCGGGTTTCGCGCATTTGTCCGCGCTCGACGAAATGACGCGCGGTCACATGCTGGCCGATCTCGTTGCCATCATCGGCACGCAGGACATCGTTTTTGGAGAGATAGATCGCTGATGTTATCCCCCGAATCCATCGCCAAAATTGACAAGGAACTGACCAAGTATCCGGCGGATCGCCGCCAGTCGGCGGTCATTTCCGCGTTGCGTATCGCGCAGGACGAACTGGGCTGGCTGTCGAAAGACACCATCGCCTTCGTCGCGCGTCATCTCGGCATTCCCGACATCGCCGCGCTCGAAGTGGCGACCTTCTACAACATGTTCGAGCTGGAGCCGGTCGGTCGTCACAAGATCACGGTTTGCACCAATATTTCCTGCATGTTGCGCGGCTCGGACGAGATCGTCGGACATCTCAAACAGCGCCTTGGCATCGGCTTCAACGAAACCACGCCGGACGGCAGATTCACCCTGAAGGAAGGCGAGTGCATGGGCGCTTGCGGCGGCGCGCCGCTGTTCAACATCAACAACAAACGCATGTGCGAATGCCTCACGCCCGCCAAGGTGGATGAAATTCTGGAGGGCCTCAAGCAATGAACGAGGTCTGTTTCCGCACGCTGCATTTGCCCGATCCGGGATCGCTCGCGACTTATCGCGGCATAGGCGGCTACGACACGCTCAAACGCATCGTGACCGAAAAAGTCCCGGCGGCGGAGATCATCAATCAGGTGAAAATCTCCGGCTTGCGCGGACGCGGTGGCGCGGGTTTTCCCACCGGCCTCAAATGGAGCTTCATGCCGCGCTATTTCGACGGCATCAAATATCTCGTGTGCAACACCGACGAAGGCGAGCCGGGCACGTTCAAAGACCGCGACATTCTGCGCTACAACCCGCACCAGATCATTGAAGGCATGGCGATTGCCGCTTACACGCTGGGCGCGCGCGTCGGCTACAACTACATCCACGGCGAAATCTGGGAAGATTATCTGATATTCGAGCGCGCGCTGGACGACGCGCGTGCCGCCGGATTCCTCGGCGAAAATTTGTTCGGCACAAATTTCAGCTTCGATCTTCACGCGCACCACGGCTACGGCGCTTACATTTGCGGCGAGGAAACGGCGCTCATCGAATCCATTGAGGGCAAAAAAGGCCAACCGCGCTTCAAGCCGCCGTTCCCCGCGAGTTACGGCGTGTTCGGCAAGCCGACCAATGTCAACAACACCGAATCCTACGCCTCGATTCCCTACATCATGCAGCACGGCGGGCAGAAGTTCATGGATCTGGGCGTCGCCAATTCGGGCGGAACCAAACTGTTCGCGGTATCCGGTCATGTGGAAAAACCGGGCAATTACGAAGTCAACATGGGGATGCCTTTCCCCGAACTGCTCGCGCTGTGCGGCGGCATCTGGAAAGGCCGCCAACTCAAGGCCGTGATTCCGGGCGGCCCGTCCACCGCGATCATGCCCGCCGCGGCCATCATGGGCGCGACCATGGATTACGACGGATTGGCCAAAGCCGGTTCCAGTCTGGGCGCGGGTTCCGTGATCGTGATGGACGATTCCACCTGCATGGTGAACACATTGAAGCGGCTGTCGTATTTCTTCTACGAGGAATCCTGCGGCCAGTGCACGCCCTGTCGCGAAGGCACGGGCTGGTTGTACCGCGTGGTCAAGCGCATCGTTGACGGCAAGGGACGCATGGAAGACCTTGACCTGCTGGGCGATGTCAGCAACAACATCTCAGGACGCACCATCTGCGCGCTGGGCGACGCGGCGGCCACGCCGGTACTGAGTTTTATCAAACATTTCCGCCCCGAGTTTGAATACTACATTCAACACGGCAAAAGTATGGTGACCGGACAATGAGCGTGAATATCGAAATTGACGGCAAACCGGCGGAAGTCGAAGCCGGCACGACCATCATTGACGCGGCGGACAAGCTCGGCATCGCGATTCCGCGTTTCTGCTACCACAAAAAATTGTCGGTCGCGGCCAACTGCCGCATGTGTCTCGTGCAGGTCGAAAAATTCAACAAACCGCTGCCCGCGTGCGCCACGCCGGTGAGCGAAGGCATGAAAATTTTCACGCGCTCCAAAGCCGCCGTCGAAGCGCAAAAAAGCGTGATGGAATTTCTGCTCATCAACCATCCGCTTGATTGTCCGATCTGCGATCAGGGCGGCGAGTGCGAATTGCAGGACATCGCCGTGGCCTACGGCGCGCCGGCCTCGCGTTATGCCGAGGAAAAGCGCGTGGTGCTCAACAAAAACATCGGCGCGCTCGTCGCCACCGACATGACGCGCTGCATCCAGTGCACGCGCTGCGTCCGCTTCTTGAAGGAAGTCGGCGGCATGATGGAACTGGGTCTGCTCCATCGCGGCGAGCACGCCGAGATTTCGGCTTATGTGGACAAGAGCGTTACCTCCGAGCTTTCGGGCAACATCATTGATTTGTGTCCCGTGGGCGCGCTCACTTCCAAACCCTTCCGCTATACCGCGCGCACCTGGGAACTGATACGCCGTCCCACCGTCGCGGCGCACGACGCGCTGGGTTCGCATCTGGAAGTGCATGTGAAAAACAACCGCGTGATGCGCGTGTTGCCGCGCGAGA
>JAITWS010000104.1 GCA_031285185.1 Methylobacillus sp. | reverse complement strand
TGTTGCCAACGTGTTGGCATCCGCCAGCATCTTGTCCGTGGACGCAACCATGCTCAACACCTGCTCATCACGCAGGCTACGGAAATTTTTGACACGGAATTCGATCAGCATTGTATTTTATGGGCGAAATATAAAATATGCTCTTATATTACCATAAACAAGCAAAAAGATAGATTATTTTATCGGCATGTTGTCTTTTTCGCCATGCGAGCTTCTGCAAAGTGGTTTTGTAGCGAAGAACTATCCCGTTTCCTTCGGAGTCGCTTCTTTGCCAAAGAGGGATAGAGCCGACATAGCAATCGCTCACCTCACGGCGCAAAAATCGTAAAAATATACGTCGCCAGCAACACCAGATGCACGATGCCGGAGAGCAGGTTGGTTCGCCCGGTGCCGTAAGTGATGATGGCGACCATGAAGCCGAGCGCCATGAGGACGCTGCTGTTGGAGGAGATGCCGAGTTCTTGCGGTTGGTCTGTCCAGTAGGAAACGAGGTCTATCACCGGGACGGTGAGGCCGATGCTGGCGACGGCGCTGCCGAGGGCGAGGTTGAGGCTGGATTGCAGACGGTTGGCAGCGGCGGCGCGGACGGCGGCGACGGATTCGGGTAGCAGGACGATGTCGGCGATGATGACGCCGACGAGGGTCAGTGGCGCGCCGATAGCGAGCACGCCTTCTTCCAGCGCGGGGGCGATGGCTTTGGCGAGCAGCACGACGGAGCATAGCGCGACGATCAAAAGCCCGAGCGAGATGAGCGCGGTTTTTCCGGCGGGGCGTTCGTGCGGCGCATTGTCGTCGTCATCGCCCACAGGCAGAAAATACGCGCGATGCCAGCCGGTCTGGATGAACAAAAAGGCCGCATACAAACCCAGACACACCAGCGAAACAAAGGCGAGTTGCACGGGGGAATAATACGGGCCGGGCGCGGAGACGACGTAGTTGGGCACGACCATGACCAGCATCGCCATCGGAATCAGCACGCCGAGATAGGCGTTGACGCCTTGCACGCGAAACTCCGCTTCACGATGGCGGAAAGTGGCGACCACGATGCACAGCCCCGCGAGTCCGTGCAGCACCAGCATGACGACGGCGTGGATGGAATCGCGCATGAGCGTGGGGTTGGGTTTTCCGCCCAGCATGATCGCGACGATCAGCCCGACTTCGATGATGGTCACCGCAAGCGCGAGCACGATCGCGCCGAACGGTTCGCCCACGCGCAGCGCCACGACTTCGGCGTGATACACCGCCGCGACCACATTGCCGAGCAGGATGACGGCGAGCACTAAGCCGAGCAGATTCAGCCCGCCGCTGCCGATCGCCAGATAAGCCACGATGCCGAGCACGGGCAGGATGATGGTGTGGAGGGGCGTGCGGTTGAGCGAAGTGGCGGCCATGATTTTTCCTGTTGATTATTGCGCTGATTTGTTCGCGTTGAATTCGGCGCGCATCATTTGCACCGTGTCCGCCATCGCGCCTTGCGGAATCGGGATCAAGCCTTCGCGCGGGCGATCCAGATCAAGAATCACGCCGAGCACGAGTGCGAACAGCGCGAACAGCGAGAGCAGAATAACACGGTCGCGTTTGGCGACTTCCGCCGAGGCGTAGCCAAGTACGAGCGCGGCGGCGATGAAATAAATCGTCAGCACACTCAACACGAGCGCGGGCATGTGGGCTTGCAACGCGGCTTTGCGCGCCTGCGCGAGATCGAACGCATCGCTCAAGGGCGCAAGCGTGAAGGCGGGCAGGGGCGTTTGCCGGTTGGGTGCGACGAGACGCACAGCTTCCGCCCAGATTTGCGGTTGCAGTTGGTTGGTTTTTCGCGCGGCGGTTTCTTGCGTTTCGCCGCCGGTCAATCCGTAGGTCAAACGCGCGTCGGCATAATCCAGCAACATTCCGCGCAGTTGCTCGGGATGATCGAACAGCGCGGTGCGTTGCCAGGTGGTGCTCAACGCATTGGCTTCGCTCACCACCAACTTGCAACGCGCATCGTAACGATCAAGCGCCATGCCGAAACTGAACGCGACAAGCAAGGCGAGCAAGCCCAGCACGGCGGAAAGGATGTAGCTTTCGTTGCCCGTGCTGCCTTTTCTGGATGCGCCCGCGCGATGCCGCGCCCACACGCCGATCTCGCGCGCGGCGGCCATCGCCAGAAACAACAGTATGGATACGACCCATAAAGGCGTGTTCCAAAAAAATGTGTCGGCGGTCATGGTCGGGCGTTCCTTGTTTGTGGAATGGGTTTGCGAAATAGTAAATCAGTTTGCATGGGCACGACAATGCGGGCGGAGTGCGCCTTCTTCCGCTCATCCCCGCGCAGGCGGGGATCCAGCATATGAAAAACTTGAGCGCAGCGAAATCCAAATCTCTGAAAATACTGGATCCCCGCCTGCGCGGAGATGAACGGGTGGGCGGGTTTGAAGCCCGCCCACAGCAATTCTCCTCTTACGGCGCGATTTGCGGCAGATGCCAGATTTCGCGGTTGTAATCGAGTATCGTGCGGTCGCTGGAAAATTTTCCGCTGGCGGCGGTGTTGAGGATGCTCATGCGCGTCCAGCCTTCCTTGTCCTGATAGGCTTGCGCGGCGCGGTGTTGCGCTTCCACATAACTGCGGAAATCGGCGGCGGTGAGCCACGGGTCGTGCGGGCTGCGGATGGAGGCGATGATGGGCGCGAAGATGCCGAGTTCGTACAGGTTGAAATGCTCGCTTTCCAGCAAGTGCATCACGCGCGCCAAATCCGCGTCGTTGGCGATGATCTCATCGGGGTTGTAATGCGCGCGCAGCGCATCGGCTTCTTCCGCGTTGAGTCCGAACAGGAAGAAATTTTCGTCGCCGGTTTCTTCGAGGATTTCGATGTTCGCGCCATCCAGCGTGCCTATGGTGATCGCGCCGTTCATCATGAATTTCATGTTGCCGGTTCCCGAGGCTTCCTTGCCCGCGGTGGAAATCTGCTCGGACAAATCCGCGCCGGGGCAGATGATTTCCATTGCCGAGACGCGGTAATCGGGCAGGAAAACCAGCTTCAGCAAACCGTCGCAGGCCGGGTCTTCATTGACGACTTTGGCGACGGCGTTGATGAGTTTGATGATGCGTTTGGCCATCGCGTAGCCGGGCGCGGCCTTGCCGCCGATGAGCACGCAGCGCGGGACAATGCCCGCCGCTTCGCCGCGTTTGATGCGGTCGTAAAGATGGATCACATGCAGCACGTTGAGCAGTTGGCGCTTGTATTCGTGAATGCGTTTGACCTGAATGTCGAACAGCGCGTTGACGGGAAATTCCACGCCGCAATCCTTGCGTACCAGTTCCGCGAGTCTGGCTTTGTTGGTCTGTTTGACCACGCGCCATTGTTTGCGGAACTGCGCGTCGTCGGCATGGGGCGCGAGTTTTCGCAGCCGGTTCGTATCCGTCACCCAGCCCGCGCCTATGGTGTCGGTAATCAAATCCGCGAGCAGCGGATTGCTGGCGGCGAGCCAGCGGCGCGGCGTGACGCCGTTGGTTTTGTTGTTGAATTTGTTCGGCCACAGCGCGTGGAAATCATGGAACAGATGTTGTTGCAGCAAGCGCGAATGCAGCTCGGCAACGCCGTTTACCGACATGCTGGCGACCACGGCGAGATAAGCCATGCGGACTTGTTTTTCCGCGCCTTCCTCGATGATGGACATGCGCGCCTGGCGTTCAATGTCGCCCGGCCAGCGTTTTTCGACTTCGGCGAGAAAACGCGCATTGATCTCGTAAATGATTTCCAGCGGGCGCGGCAGCAAACGGCCAAACATGCTCACCGGCCAGCGTTCCAGCGCCTCGGGCAGCAGCGTGTGATTGGTGTAAGCCACGGTTTTCGAGGTGATCTTCCACGCTTCGTCCCAACTCAGCCCGTGCTCGTCCATGAGCAGCCGCATCAACTCCGGCACGGCGCAGGTCGGGTGCGTGTCGTTAAGCTGAAAACAGTTTTTCTCGGCGAATTGCGTGAAGTCGTGACCGTGTTGCGCGATCCAGGTACGCAGCACATCCTGCAAACTCGCGGAGGCGAGAAAATATTGCTGGCGCAAGCGCAGTTCCTTGCCGTTTTCGCTCGCGTCGTTCGGGTAGAGCACCATGGTGATATGCTCGGCGGAATTTTTCGCCTCCACAGCCTCGGCATAACTGCCCGCGTTAAATTCGCTCAGATTGAACTCATCCGTGGCGGCGGATTTCCACAGCCGCAGCGTGTTGACCGTGCCATTGCGATAACCGGGAATCGGCATGTCGAACGGAAGCGCCAGCACATCGCGTGAGTTGACCCAACGCGCTTGCGGCTTGCCGTTTTCGTCGAACGAATGTTCCGTGTGACCGCCGAATTTGACGGGAACGGCCAGTTCCTGCCGTTCGATCTCCCACGGATTACCGCCGCGCAGCCAGTTATCCGGCTCTTCCAGTTGATAACCGTTTTCGATTTTCTGGCGGAACATGCCATATTCATAACGCAACCCGTAACCCATCACCGGCAATTGCAGCGTGGCGCAACTGTCGAGAAAACACGCCGCGAGACGACCAAGACCGCCGTTGCCGAGACCGGCATCGTGCTCCTGATCCACGATGTCTTCCAGTTCCAGCCCGATCTTTTTGAGCGCGGCGAGCGTGGTGGGATTTTCCTCCAAATTAAGCATCGCATTGCCAAGCGCGCGCCCCATGAGAAACTCCAGCGACAAATAATAAGCGCGCTTGCTGTCCGCCGCCTCGTAGGTGGATTTCGTCTGCTTCCAGCGCTCCACCACGCGATCGCGCCAGGCCATCGCGAACGACGTGTAAATATGGTTGGCCTCCGCCGCGTTAAATTCGCTGCGACCCAGCGTGCGGCTGAAATAACGGCGAAAATCCTCGACGATATCCTTGCCGTCCATGCTGGGCGGCGGCAGTTCTGTGAGTGTGGGAGAGTTTTTATTCGGGGTGCGAAGATTCGGTTTCAAAACGGGATTCCTGATTCAGTTTGGGTAAGGTCGCCGCGTTATGCGCGGGCATGGTTGTATAAAAAGAGGCGTAATTTTACTGGAAAGAGGACGCTTTCGTGAAATGCCCGTGTTGCATGTGTTGGTATAATGCAACACGAAACCCGCCAAGAGCGCGGCATTACGCCAAAAACGTTATGCAATCGTGCAAAATGCGCGTATGCTGTGCGCGTCTGTTAGTTCAAGCTGTGTCAATGCGGTACTTTTCGTTTCCATATTTTCCCTTGATACCGATAGATGCCGGGCGCACCGCCCGAATTTAATTTTTATTTCAGGAAATCAAACATGGCAACAGGTACTGTCAAGTGGTTCAACGACGCAAAGGGATTCGGCTTCATCACTCCCGACGGCGGCGGTGAAGACCTCTTCGCTCACTTCTCCGCGATCAAGGCGGAAGGCTTCAAAACCCTGCGCGAAAATCAGCGCGTCAGCTACGAAGAAGCAATGGGCCCCAAAGGCAAACAAGCTGCAAACATCGTTCCCGAGTAATTCTTCACTTGTGAACTGAAAAAGCCCCGCGATGCGGGGCTTTTTCATTTTCAGCATAGGGGCTTTCAAACCCGCCCGCACAGATCTCTCGCGCTCTTTTGTGAGAGGGCTGTTGCAGTTCTCCCTCTCCTTCCCGCGAAGGCGGGGATTGCGAGAGAGGGTTGGGGTGAGGGTGAGTGATAAAGGGAAATCAGAGCCGTTCCAGCGTTTCCTGAATTTCCAGCCAGCGCGTTTCCGCGTTTTCAATTTCCGTTGCGAGTTGCGCCTGGCGTTTGAGCAGGCTTTCCAGCAGCGTGCGGTCGGGGGCAGTGTAGAGCGCGGGATCGGATAGGCGTTCGTCGAGTTGGTGTTTTTCCTGTTGCCAGCCGGGTAGCAGTTTTTCCAGTTTTTCGGCTTCTTTCACCAAGGGGCGGCGTTGCGACAATAATTGCTGGCGCGTTTTTTCGGCGGCTTCGCGCGCTTCCTTGCGCGCGGTTTTGTTTTCGTCGGGCGTGGCGGCAGCGGCGCGTTGTTCGGTGAGCCAGTTGGCGTAGTCGTCGAGATCGCCGTCAAAAGGTGTCATTTTTCCGGCATCAACGAGATGCAAACGGTCGGCGGTGGTACGCAGCAGGTGGCGATCATGCGAGACCAGCACCACGGCGGCGTCGGTTTCTTGCAGCGCGAGCGTGAGCGCCTCGCGCATCTCAAGATCGAGATGGTTGGTGGGTTCGTCCAGCAGCAGCAGATTGGGGCGTTGCCAGATCAGCAATGCGAGCGCGAGGCGCGATTTTTCGCCGCCGGAGAATGCGCCGCAGGGCGCGTTGGCCATGTCGCCGCGAAAATCAAAGCTGCCGAGAAAGTTGCGATGATCCTGTTCGCGCGTGGTGGTGTCGAGACGCAGCAGATGTTGCAGTGGCGATTCTTCCGGGCGCAACGCTTCCACCTGATGTTGCGCGAAATAGCCGATCTGCAAACCTTTGCCTTCGCGCCGTGTGCCGCGCAAGGGCGTCAACGCGCCGGCCAGCGTTTTCATCAATGTGGATTTCCCCGCGCCGTTGCGACCGAGCAACGCGATGCGTTCGCCGGGACGGATGACCAGATTGACATTGGCGATCACCGTTTTTTCGCCGTACCCGGCGGCGGCATCGCGCAGTTCGAGCAGCGTATCCGGCATCGCGAGCGGTTCGCGGAAGCCGAAGGTGAAGGGCGTATCAACGTGCGCGGCGGCGACTTCTTCCATGCGCGCGAGCGCCTTGATGCGGCTTTGCGCCTGTCGCGCCTTGGTGGCTTGCGCGCGGAAACGGTCAATGTAACTGCGAAGATGCGCGACTTCGCGCTGCTGTTTTTCGCGCATCGCCTGTTGCAAGGCCAGTTGTTCGGCGCGGGCGCGTTCAAACGCGGTGTAATTGCCGGAATAAAGTTTGAGTCGGCCTTGGTCGAAATGCAGGATGTGGCCGGTGACGGCATCGAGAAAGTCGCGGTCGTGCGAGATCAGGAGCAGCGTGCCGAGATAGCGTTTGAGCCAGCCTTCAAGCCAGATCACCGCGTCGAGATCGAGGTGGTTTGTGGGTTCGTCCAGCAGCAGCAAATCGGAACGGCACATGAGTGCGCGACCAAGATTGAGACGCGCGCGCCAGCCGCCGGAAAATTCGGCAACGGGTCGCGCCAAATCACCGTGCGAAAAACCGAGACCGTCCATTAATTCGGCGGCGCGAGCTTTGGCCGCGTAACCGCCGATCTCGGCATAGCGGGCGTGCAACGCGCCGATTTTTTCGCCGTCATGCGCGGCTTCGGTGGTGACGAGCGCATGTTCGATGCGGCGCAATTCCTCGTCGCCATCCAGCACAAATTCCAGCGCGGCTTGCGGCAGCGCGGGCGTTTCCTGCCCGACATGCGCGGCGACCCACGCGGCGGGAATTTCCAGATCGCCCGATTCCTGATGCAGCTCGCCGCGCAACAGCGCGAAGAAGGACGATTTGCCGCAGCCGTTCGCGCCGACCAGCCCGATTTTCCAGCCCGGATGGAGCTGCAAACCGGCATCGCTGACAAGCAGCGCGCCGCCGCGACCATAAGAGAGATTACGCAGAAGAATCATGGGGCGCGATTTTACCGCATGAGGCATAATCGCTGTTGGTTATGAGCACCTCTCTTCTTGCAGGAGAGAGGTGTAGGGGCGGGTTTCAAACCCGCCCCTACGGTTTCTTCGCGGAATTTTATTTATGGATCTCATCGAAATCATCAAGGAAGTCGGGCGCGGCAAAGACGGTGCGGGGGATCTCTCGCGGGACGCGGCTTATGCGCTTTACGGCGCGATGTTGCGCGGCGAAGTGCCCGATCTGGAATTGGGCGCGTTGCTGATCGCGTTTCGCATCAAGGGCGAATCGGACGAGGAAATGCTGGGTTTTTATCATGCGATGCAGGATGCGCTGCCGCATTTGCAAGCGCCTGCGGGCAAGCCCTTGCCGGTGGTGATTCCGAGTTACAACGGCGCGCGTCGGCAGGGCAATCTGACGCCGTTGCTCGCGCTTTTGCTCGCGCGGCAGGGCGTGCCGGTGTTGGTGCATGGCGTGACACGCGACCCCAAGCGCGTGGTCAGCGCCGAAGTTTTCGCGGAATTGGACATCGCGCCGTGCCGTGATGTGGACGAGGCGCAACGCAAGCTGGATGCGGGCGAGATCGCGTTTCTTCCGATTGAAATCCTGTCGCCCGAAATAAACAAGTTGCTGCAACTTCGCTGGCGACTGGGTTTGCGTAACAGCACGCACACGCTGGTCAAGCTGGCCGATCCGTTTCACGGGCAATCGGCGCGCATCAACAGCGTCACGCATCCCGAATATCTGCAAAAAAGCAGCGCCTTTCTCAAGGCCAGCGGCGCGCGAGCGATTTTGCTGCGCGGCACGGAGGGCGAGGTTTACGCCAATCCCAAACGTTGTCCCGAGATGTTGTATTTCAATGCGGGCGAAGCGCGCGCGCTGGTTCCGGCGGAGGAGGGCAGCATCCCGGAAATCCCCGATCTTCCGGGCGCGATGGACGCGGTGACGACAGCTGTGTGGATACGTCAGGCGCTCACGGGCGAGGTGGAAGTGCCGAGGCCGATTGCATTGCAAGCGGCGTGTTGTTTGTATGCGAGCGGCGCGACGGACGGTTTGCCGGGTTGAATTTCGCCGGGTTTCGTCACACGCCCGATACATTTACTTCCGCTTTTTGCCCCTTCCCGTCGTCGCGATTTTTTCCACTTCACGCAGCAGAAAATCCTGAAACGCGCGTGCGGCGATGGAGAGGCGGTTGTCTTTGCGGTGGACGATGTGCCAGTGGCGCATGATGGGAAATTCGGCGGCGTCGAGGACGCGCAGGCGGTTTGTTTCGAGTTCCAGATCAATGCCGTGGCGGGAGATGATGCCAATGCCGATGCGGGCGTTGACGGATTGCTTGATGGCTTCGTTGGTGTCCATTTCCAGATGCGCGGGCAGCGGCAGACGGTGTTGCGTGAAGAAGCGTTCGACCACGCCGCGCGTGCCGGAGCCGCGTTCGCGCAGCAGAAAGGTTTCTTTCGCCAGCGCGGTGATGGGGATTTTTTTCTGCTGCGCGAGCGGATGATCGGGCGCGGCGATGACGACCAGCGGGTTGTCCATGAAGGGTTCGGAGACGAGTTCCGCTTCGTCGGGCGGCTGCCCCATGATGGCGATGTCGGCGATGTGGTCGGTCATCTGGCGGATCACGGTGTCGCGGTTGGCGACGGTCAGGGTGACGTGGATTTGCGGATGTTCGCGGATGAATTTCGCGAGGATTTGCGAGATGAAATAACTGGCCGTGCTGACCACGGCGATGGTGAGCCGTCCGCGCTCCAGCCCCTTGATTTCGCCCAGCGTGGATTCGAGGTCTTGAAGTTGTTGCAAAATGGCGCGGCAGTAGCGCAGAGTTTCATGCCCGGCCTCGGTGAGGAACAGGCGCTTGCCCTGCCTTTCCAGCAGCGGCAGGCCGATGCTTTCTTCGAGCTGCCTGATTTGCATGGAAACGGCGGGCTGCGACAGGTAAAGCGCATCTGCCGCGCGCGAGAAATTCAGATGGCGCGCGACCACCTCGAAGGCTTTCAGTTGTTTGATGGTCAGGTAGAGCATGGCTAATGGGACGGGCGGTTTTCAGATATAAAATTTTATTATACATACCATCAATTTATTTTAATTTGCTTATTCATCGGACTGTGGGATTATATGACCACTGTCCACTCAACTTTTAAACAGGAGGATTCAATGGATCAATCAGCCCGTTATGCCAACCTTGATCTCAAGGAAGATGATCTTATCAAGGGCGGCAAGCATATTCTCGTCGCTTACAAAATGAAGCCCAAAGAGGGCTATGGTTACCTTGAGGCAGCCGCGCACTTTGCCGCCGAATCCTCCACCGGAACCAATGTGGAAGTTTCCACCACCGACGATTTCACCAAGGGCGTGGACGCGCTGGTGTATTACATTGACGAAGCTACCGAAGATATGCGGATCGCGTATCCGCTGGATTTGTTTGATCGCAACGTGACCGACGGTCGCATGATGATCGTGTCGTTCCTGACGTTGGCGATCGGCAACAATCAGGGCATGGGCGATATCAAGCACGCCAAGATGATTGACTTTTACGTTCCCGAACGCGCCATTCAGTTGTTCGATGGTCCTTCGCGCGATATTTCCGACATGTGGCGCATTCTCGGTCGTCCGGTCAAGGACGGTGGCTATATCGCCGGTACCATCATCAAACCCAAGCTGGGTCTGCGTCCCGAGCCGTTTGCGAATGCGGCTTACCAATTCTGGCTGGGCGGCGATTTCATCAAGAACGACGAGCCGCAAGGCAACCAGGTGTTCTGCCCGATGAAGAAAGTCATCCCGCTGGTGCGTGACGCGCTGCGCCGCGCGCAAGACGAAACCGGCCAGGCCAAATTGTTCTCCGCCAACATCACCGCTGACGACCACGCGGAAATGATCGCGCGCGGCGAATATGTTCTGGAAACCTTCGGTCCCGATGCCGACAAGGTGGCTTTCCTCGTGGACGGTTACGTGGGCGGCCCCGGCATGGTGACGACCGCGCGTCGTTATTTCCCGCAGCAATATCTGCACTATCACCGCGCGGGTCACGGCGCTGTCACATCGCCCTCGGCCAAGCGCGGCTACACCGCTTTTGTGCTGTCGAAGATGAGCCGTTTGCAAGGCGCGTCCGGCATCCACGTCGGCACGATGGGCTACGGCAAAATGGAAGGCGAAGCCAGCGACAAGAACATCGCTTACATGATCGAGCGCGACGAATGCCAAGGTCCGGTTTACTTCCAGAAGTGGTACGGCATGAAGCCCACGACGCCGATTATTTCCGGCGGCATGAACGCGCTGCGTCTGCCCGGCTTCTTCGAGAATCTGGGTCACGGCAACGTCATCAACACCTCCGGCGGCGGTTCCTACGGCCATATTGACAGCCCGGCGGCTGGCGCGATTTCGTTGCGTCAATCGTATGAGTGCTGGAAGAGCGGCGCGGATCCGATTGAGTTTGCGAAGTCGCACAAGGAATTCGCGCGCGCGTTTGAATCTTTCCCCGGTGATGCCGACAAGCTGTATCCGGGTTGGAGGCAGAAGCTGGGTGTGCATAAGTAAGAAATGCGACCGTGTAGGGGCGGGTTTCAAACCCGCCCGCGTGAACATGGAGTGACGTTAGGGCAGGTTTAAAACTGCCCCTACGAAAACAGCCCACCAACGCCTCCGGCTCGCCGGGGGCGTTGTCATATTCAGGAGAGCAAAAACACTATGTCCAACATGGATCAATACCGTATTGCCAAAGAGCCGTTTTATCAGGCGCGCGGCAAGGAAGTGGCGCTGTATGAAGCGGCCTATGCCGCGCGTTTGCCCGTGATGTTGAAAGGCCCGACGGGCTGCGGAAAATCGCGCTTTGTCGAACACATGGCGTGGAAACTGGGCAAGCCCTTGATTACCGTGGCGTGCAACGAAGACATGACCGCGTCCGATCTGGTCGGGCGTTATCTGCTCGATGCCAACGGCACGCGCTGGCTCGACGGTCCGCTGACTGTCGCCGCGCGTTATGGCGCGATTTGTTATCTGGATGAAATCGTCGAAGCGCGTCAGGACACGACCGTCGTCATTCACCCGCTGACCGACCATCGCCGCACGCTGCCGCTCGAAAAAAAGGGCGAACTGGTACAGGCGCATCCTGATTTTCAACTGGTGATTTCGTACAACCCCGGTTATCAATCGCTGATGAAGGATTTGAAGCAATCCACCAAACAGCGCTTCGCCGCGATGGAATTTGATTACGCCGACGCGGATGTGGAAGCGGGCATCGTGGCGCGAGAAGCAAACATCGGCATGGATGTCGCCGCCAAGCTGGTCAAAATCGGCCTCGCCGCGCGCGCCTTGAAAGGTCACGGTCTGGATGAAGGCATCTCGACTCGTCTCTTGGTTTACGCCGCGACGCTGATGAATGGCGGCATTGAACCGGCGGACGCATGCCGCATGGCGCTGGTGCGCCCGATTACGGATGACGCGGATATTCGGGATACGCTGGATAGCGCGGTGGATTCGGTGTTTGGTTGAAAGGGATGATTAGACGTAAGACGTAAGTTGGAAGACGTAAGCGGTTCACGATTTTTCTTACGTCTTAAGTCTTACGTCTCGTCTCTCAACACTAAAGCC
>JAITWS010000126.1 GCA_031285185.1 Methylobacillus sp. | reverse complement strand
GTACTACGCACGCGAAAGTAGGTCACCGCCAGACTCCTCACCCAACGCCCACGCCTTCATCGGAAGACGTGGGCGTTTGTTTTATGAGCGCTGCTGAAGGGGGCTCAGACCGCCTTCCGGCTTAACCACTGGCGACGCCAGAATATCAACGCCATGAACGTGGCAATGCCGCCCATGAGCGCGATGGCGAACCAGAAACCGTTGGGATTCTTCAGCCACGGCATGACTTCGAAATTCATCCCGAAAATTCCCGCGATCAATGTTGCCGGCATGAACATCATGGCGACCACCGTCAATGCGCGCACTTCCATGTTGATGCGGTTGCTCAGGGTGGAAAAATAAATGTCCAGCATCCCGGAAAGCAGGTCGCGCAAGGCTTCCAGCGACTCGATGAAATGCACGGTGTGATCGTAAACGTCGCGCAGGTGCAGCACGGTTTCGTGTTCGAACAGGCCGGATTCATTACGCATGAGGGTGTTGATGACTTCGCGCAGCGGCCATACCGCGCGGCGCAACTCCATGGTTTCGCGCTTGAGCAGGTGGATTTTTTTCAGCAAATGGTCGCCAGGGCTGTGCAGCAGATTGTCCTCCAGCGAATCGCATTCGTCGTCCATTTGTTCCAGCACGATGAAGTAGCGATCCACCACCACATCCATCAGGGAATAGGCGAGATAGGCTGCATTCGAACTGCGTAGCCGCCCTTTTCCGGTACGCAGCCGCTCGCGCACCGGGTCAAAGGAGCCGGTCGGCAATTCCTGAAAAGTCAGCACGAAATTTTTCCCGAGCACGATGCTGACCTGCTCGGAGCTGATGCCCATGGTTTCCTTGTCATAGCCGAAAAAACGCGCGACGATGAACAGATAATCGTCATAGTCATCCACCTTGGGGCGTTGGTCGGTATTGAGGATGTCCTCCATGACCAGCGGATGCAGATTGAATGCCTGCCCGATTTGCCGCATAAGGTCGGGGTCGTGCAGTCCATGCACATTGAGCCAGAGCACATCGTCGTCGTGCACGGCGATGTCCAGTTTTTCGAGCATTTCTGCGCCGGATTCGACCAACTTTTGGCTGTCGTAGCGAAACATCGCCAGCTTGACGTGGCTGGTTTTTTGCTCGCTCGGCGGGTGCAGCGTGCCAGGGAGTTGCCCGACCTTTTTGGAATGCAGGCGGGAGCGGGAGCGTTTCTTCATCGGTTTTTCCTTCCCATGTTTTGCGTGAGTTGCATGATAAAACCGAAGATGCGGTTTGGGGGAGAAATTTTCGGGCTGACAAGCGTTTTCGCCGGGTTGCGGCAAACCGGCACCCAGTCAGAAGTGATAAACTTGTAACAGATGTGGTTAAACGGAGACGAAATGATGGACACAAGAAATCGTAGAACCAAAACAGGCACGGGCAAGGAAGGTTTGTCCGACACCGCGCGGGCGGGTTTGGCGCGTGAGCGTGTGACGGCGGAACAGCAGGCGCGGCTCGCCGCCGTGCAAGAAATTGCCGCCGGAGATGCGGACGGTCTGGAAGCCATACTCGCGGGCGCGGCACCGGATGACGCAAGCCTGATGCGCCACGCGCTCGGGCTGCCGAAAGCGCCGGGCACGCCGCGCAAGACCAGCGACGAATTGGCCGAAGGCTGGCGTGACGGCGAGTATCCCTACAAATTCAAAATGCTGCGCCGCGATTACGAGCGCGAAAAATTCGCCTTGCAGACCGAGCTGCTCAAGCTGCAAGCGTGGGTCAAGGAATCGCAACAGCGCGTGGTGATTTTGTTTGAAGGACGCGACGCGGCGGGCAAGGGCGGCACGATCAAACGCTTCATGGAGCATCTCAATCCGCGCGGCGCGCGCGTTGTGGCATTGGAAAAACCGAGCGAGCAGGAACGCGGTCAATGGTATTTCCAACGTTACATCCAGCACCTGCCGACGCTGGGCGAGATCGTGCTGTTCGACCGCAGTTGGTACAACCGTTCCGGCGTGGAAAAAGTCATGGGATTTTGCACCGAAGAGGAATACCGCGAATTTCTGCGCGAAGTTCCCGATATGGAGCGCAACCTCATCCGCAGCGGCATCCACCTTTTCAAATTCTGGTTCTCGGTCACGCGGCAGGAGCAAGGCCGCCGTTTCAAGGAACGGCAAGTGCATCCGCTGAAACAGTGGAAACTCTCGCCGGTTGATCTGGCTTCGCTCGATAAATGGGATGCCTACACCGAGGCCAAGGAAGCAATGTTCTTCCACACCGACACCGCCGATTCGCCGTGGATCGTCATCAAATCCAACGACAAAAAACGCGCGCGGCTCAATGCGATGCGCTATGTTCTGCACGCGTTGCCCTACACCGGCAAAGATGCCGAGAAAATCGGCAAGGCGGATAACCTGCTCGTGGGACGCGCGAGCGCGATTCACGAACGCGGCGAATACAACTCCGGTGACGGATGGAGCGGCACGCAGGTGGTTGTGCAGAGGAAATAATGCAGAATGGGTTGAGCGCATAAATATTGGGTTTTGCTCATGCTCAATTCAATCTGCAAAAATTTTGAGAAGGGGAAAGTCATGATTCGTAACGTTGTGTTACGCATGATGTGGTTATTCATGATGGCGATTTTTGCGGTGACGGTGAGCGGTTGCGGCAAGGAGGCGCTCATAAAAGCGCGGGAGAACAAATGGATCGAGGCGCGGCAATGGCAGACGAGCCTCCCGGAGCCGGGAGCGGACTATGGCGCCTATCCCGAAAACTATCAGCAGATCATCAAGAATTATATGTACAAGATTGATGGGTGGGATCGGGAGACTATCTATGGCGATTTCACCCAGCCCAAACCCGATTTTTCCACGAATGTGCAAGGTTGGGACGATTACGAAAAACTAACCAGGATAGTCCGGTATGGCTACGTGGTCTGCGTGCCGGTGAATGAAAAAGATACCTACGGCAGATATTATGGGTCTGTGGATGATTTTACGGCCGGGTATTATTACCTGATCCGCAACGGTCATGTTGATTCGCAAGGGGAATGGAACAAGGGAGAGGAGTGTCACGGCCGCAGAGGCGTTCAAATGCCCGGTGACGGAGAAGGTAAAGGATGAGCGTTCAATAAAACAGATACGGAAAATAATCAATTTGGAGAAGGGAATTAAAGATGACACGCGTAATACAGGTTTTTACAGCAATGGTTTTGGCGGTGGTGATAAGCGGCTGCGGCGCGATATTGCAAGCTGCCGATGAAAAAAATGAGCAAGAGGCGCAAGCTGAATTCCAGAAATTTGCGGCGACGCTTCCCGAACGCGGTGCCGATTATGGGGCGGTTCCCAGAAACTATCAGCAGATCATCAAGGATGGCTACAGGGATGTTTTGAAAGACCCGGATACGGCGCTGTACCGCGACTTTACCCAGCCCAAACGCGATTATATGGTGGCGGTGAAAACGCACTATTACAATGAGTATGGTCGGTACACCACGATCAATCCGTGGGTCACCAAGGTTACCTACGGCTATGTGGTTTGCGGACAGGTGAATTCCAAAAATGGATACGGCGGATACATCGGTTATTCGCCATTCGGCGTGCTGATCCGTAACGGCGCGATTGTTTACAGTTGGACGGGCGGAGGGGAGTGCGCCGCGCCCAAACGGGTGGAAAAAAGTGACTGACGTAAGGTGAGCTTGCCCGGACGGATTTGAACTCCGCCCCTGCGAAATTTTGAAACTGAAGTGAAAGGAAGTACTGTGATTCGTGAAGTTGAAGGTGACATTCTGCTCAGCAAGGCTGAGCTTATCGCGCACGGCATCGCGCCGCACGACCATTTCGACAGCGGCCTCGCGCTCGCGTTGCGCGAACGTTGGCCGTCTCTGGTGCGCGATTACCGCCATGCGTTGCGCGGCAAAGACATTCGTCCGGGCGACATCTGGCCGTGGGTCGGCGTGCGGGAAGGTGGCGGCACGCTGCAGATCGTCAACCTCGTGACCCAGGATACGATAGGCGATGGCCCCACGGCCAAGCCCGGCAAGGCGACGCTGGAAAATGTCAGTCATTGCCTGCGTAAACTCGCGAAATTCATTGAGGACGAAGGCATCAAAAGTCTCGCTCTGCCGCGTCTCGCCACCGGCGTCGGCAAGCTGGAATGGAGCGATGTGCAGCCGCTGGTCGAGCGTCATCTCGGCGATCTCGGCATTTCGGTTTTCGTTTACACCACATACCGCGCAGGCAAGGCGGCGGAAGAAGTGTAAGGAATCCCGCCCGCGCGGACGACCATGAACGCCTCCCGCAAAGCCTGTGTCCTCGGCGCGGCGCTGCTGCTTGGCAGTTGCTCGCAAGCGCCGCGCGACACTTTTCAGGGCTATGTGGAAGGCGAGTTTGTTTACATGGCCTCGTCGCAATCCGGTCGGCTGGATGCGCTCGCGGTCGCGCGCGGTCAGCAGGTGGCGGCCAACGCGCCGTTGTTCCGTCTGGAATCCGCGGATGAAACAGCAGCGCGCGATCAGGCGGCGCAACAATTGGCCGCCGCCGAATCGCAACTGGCCGACATCAAGCTCGGCAAGCGTCCGCAGGAAATCGCCGTTACGCGCGAGCAACTGAAACAGGCCGAAGCCAACGCGCAAAACGCCGCGCAACAACTCGCGCGCAACGAAAAATTGGCGCCGGTCGGCGGCGTTTCCAAAGCCGATCTCGATGCCGCGCGCGCGCAGGCGGATGCGACGACGGCCTTGGTGCGGCAGTTGCGCGGGCAGTTGGTGGTGGATACTCTGCCCAACCGCAAGGATCAGATCGGCGCGCAAACAGCGCAGGTCGAGGCGGCCAGGGCGATGCTCGCGCAGGCGGAGTGGCGGCTCGCCCAAAAAACGGTCGCCGCGCCGAAAGCGGGTCTGGTGTTCGACACGCTTTACCGCGAAGGCGAGTGGGTCATGGCGGGCAATCCGGTGGTGCGTCTGTTGCCGCCGGAAAATATCAAGGTGCGTTTTTTCATTCCGCAAACGCTGGTCGGCGCAATCGCGCCGGGGCGCAAGGTGGAAATTCATTGCGACGGATGCGCCGCGCCCATTCCCGCGCAAATCACGTTTATCTCAAGCGAGGCGGAGTACACCCCGCCCGTCATCTACAGCAACGAAAATCGCGGCAAACTCATGTTCATGCTGGAAGCGCGTCCCGATGCGACCGATGCGCCCAAACTGCATCCCGGTCAGCCGGTGGAGATGGTGCTGAAGTGAGCGGCGCGGACGACGACCTCGCCATTGATGTGCGGTCGCTCAACAAACATTTCGGCGACAAGCACGTCGTCAACAATGTGTCGCTGCAAGTGCGGCGCGGCGAAATTTTCGGCTTTCTCGGCCCCAACGGCAGCGGCAAAACCACTTCGATCCGCCTCATGTGCGGACTGCTCACGCCGGACTCCGGCAGCGGCACTTGTCTGGGTCACGACATCCGCACCGAGGCCGACAAAATCAAGCGCGAAGTCGGCTACATGACGCAAAAATTTTCCTATTGGGACGACCTCACCATACGCGAGAATCTGAACTTCGTCGCGCGCATGTACGGCATGGAAAAACCGCGCGAGGCGGTGAACGAGGCATTGGAAAATCTCGGCCTGGGCGCGCGCGCCAACCAGCTCACCGGCACGCTCTCGGGCGGATGGAAACAGCGTCTCGCGCTGGCCGCCTGCATGTTGCATCAACCGCGCTTGCTGTTGCTCGACGAACCGACTGCGGGCGTTGATCCCACCGCGCGGCGCGATTTTTGGGAAGAGTTGCACCGGCTTGCCGCGCAAGGCATTTCGGTGCTCGTGAGCACGCATTACATGGACGAGGCCGAGCGTTGCCACAAGCTCGCTTACATCGCCGACGGCAAATTGCTCGCGCAAGGTTACGCGGCGGACATCGTCGCGGAGCAGGCGTTGCACACCTGGACGATACACGGCGAACGTCTGACCGAGTTGTCCGACCAGTTGCGGCGCGCGCCCGGTGTGGATCAAACCGTGGCCTTCGGCGCGGCATTGCATGTGAGCGGACGCGATGCCGCGCAACTTGAAAAAACCGTGCGTGAATTTTCCGCCGCGCAAGGGCTGCGCGTCGAGCCTTCCGAAACCAGTCTCGAAGATGTGTTCATCTACATGATGAACCATTCCAAAAACAACGCCGGAGCCGCGGCCTGATGGACAAATTTTTTTCCGTCAGTCGTTGGTGGAGCATCGTGCTCAAGGAGTTTTTGCAACTGCGGCGCGACCGCGTGACCTTCGGCATGATCGTCGGCATTCCGCTGATACAACTCATGCTGTTCGGTTACGCGATCAACACCGATCCGAAAAATCTGCCCACCGCGGTAATCGTCGCCGACCAAAGCGAATTTACGCGCACGCTGGTCAGCGCCCTGCGAACGTCGGGCTATTTCGCCGTGACCGAACAACTGTCAACGGAGGAAGAGGGCAGGGCGGCGCTGGCGCAAGGTCGCGTGCAATTCGTGCTCAACATCCCGGCGGATTTCACGCGCCGCCTGTTGCGCGGCGAACGCCCCGCGCTGCTGCTGGAAGCCGATGCCACCGACCCCGCCGCGACCGGCATGGCGCTCGGCGCGATCAACCAGATCGCGCAGACCGTGGTGAAGCGCGATATGACTGGATTGCTCGCGCATCTCGCGGGCGATCCGCCGCCGTTCGAGGTGCGCGTGCACCGGCTTTACAACCCGGAAAACAACTCGCAGTTCAACACCGTGCCCGGTCTCATGGGCGTGGTGTTGACGATGACGCTCGTGCTGATGACCGGCCTCGCGATGACGCGCGAACGCGAGCGCGGCACGATGGAAAATCTGCTCGCGATGCCGGTGCGGCCGATTGAGGTGATGACCGGAAAAATCGTGCCCTACATCGTCATCGGCCTTATCCAGTCCAGCATCATTTTGCTTGCCGCGTGGCTGTTGTTCCGCGTGCCTTTCGTCGGCAACCTGCTCGCGGTTTATGTGTCGGCGCTGCTTTTCATTGCGGCCAATCTCACGGTCGGCATCATGCTCTCCTCGCTCGCGCAAAACCAGTTGCAGGCGATGCAGATGACCATGTTTTATTTCATGCCCAACATCCTGCTTTCCGGTTTCATGTTCCCGTTTCGCGGGATGCCGGAGTGGGCGCAAACCATAGGCAACATTCTGCCGCTCACCTATTTCAACCGCCTCATACGCGGCATTCTGCTCAAGGGCAACGGCTGGTTTGATCTCTGGCCGAATCTTTGGCCGATCGCGTTGTTCACCGTCGTGATGATGGTGATCGCGGTAAAATTTTACCGACGCACGCTGGATTGACCGGATGAACAAAATGAAATTTCAACGCTGTTCCATTTTTTTCGCATTGCTCGTCGGCATGGTCTGGGCGCAAGCGGCCAAGGCCAGCGGCGATTACGAATGCGCCCCGAACTACACGCTCACCCGTGGCGTTTACACGGGCTGCAACAATGCGGCGGCACTGAGTCCGGGCAACGACACGATTGCCAATCTGTTGCTGCTGATGCTGGATGCCCGCCGTGCGGAGGCGGTGATGCCCGCGATCGAGGAAACCAAAACGCAGGATACCGTTTTGTTCGGCATGGGCGATTTGGCGTTTCATCTGGATCGCAACTTCAAGCGAAGAACCGACGAAACGTATGCGGATACGGGAGAAGAGCTTGGCCGTTGTCAGAGCAACTCATCCGGCGGTGCGGCGTTTATCTCCGCTATCGAAAATGCCGCGCTGCCTGAGGCGGAACGTGAGGCGCTGATAAATCTGCGTAGGGAATTGCTCAACACTTGTGCCACTTCGTTGACGACCTGGCCGGAAAAAATCAACGCGGTCTCGAACCAAATCCACACGCCTCCGGGTCAGGATTTCATTACCTATCTGTCCGGCGCGGCAGCTTTTTACGGCATGGACAGTCGGTATGATATCGCACATGAAAAATTCGCCGCGCTGGAAAAAAGTGATTCGCCCTGGCTCAGGGAAACGGCACTCTACATGTTGGCGCGTCTTTCGGTGAACGGTTTGCAAGTGGGTTCCACGGATGAATACGGCAATTTCAAGGAGAACTGGCAAGCCAACGTCACCGATGTTGATGATACGTTGAAGACGCTGGACGGCTATCTCGCCGCCTACCCCCAAGGCGCTTACGCCGATTCCGCGCGCGGCCTCAAACGGCGCGTTTATTGGCTGGGCGGCATGACGGATAAACTGGCGGCGGAATACGCCGCGTTGATGTCGCGCGATACATCGCTCCCGCGCATGAGCGATGCGGCGCTGGCCTCCGAAATAGACAACAAGCTGTTCGGGTTCGGGCGCGATTATTCGGATCCCGCAAAACGCTTGCGCCAGCTTGCGATCACCGATCCCGGTTTGCTGGCCGTGATTGATCTTTGTTTGATGCGTCCGCCCGACGATCCGCGCGGCAGCGCCAAACAGCCCGCCATCAGCCGCGAAGAACTCGAAGCGCAACGTCCGCGCTTCGCCGGTCGGGAAGATTTGTTTGATTTTCTGCTCGCCAGCTATGCTTTTTATGTGGGCAAAAAACCCGCCGAAGTGCTGCGTTTGATTCCCGATGCGGCGCGGCAATCTTCGTATAGTCATCTTGAGTTCAGCCGCCAAATGCTGCGCGGCATGGCGCTTGAAGCCTTGAAAGATCGCAACGCGCGCGGCTTCTGGTTGCAACTCGCCTCCGGCGCGCAACGACCGTTGCAGCACGGACAGGTGGAACTCGCGCTCGCGTGGCACGACGAACGCAACAACGCGCCGGAAAAAACATTCGCGCCTGATTCGCTGGTACGCAATGCCACGCTGCGCGGCATTCTCGTGGACAATTCCGCGTCCCCGAAACTGCTGCGCCAGCTTGCCACCGGCGATGCCCTGTCGGAAGACGAGCGTCGCCGCGCGTTGTATGTGCTGCTCTACAAGAGCGTGAGCCGGGGGCGCTATGCGGAGTTCGCGCAGGATGTCGCGCTGGTTCCCGAAGACGCGCGCGTCGCCCCGCCATCACCGCAACCGCCGGAGGATTGGAACAACGCGGCGCTCAGGAAAGAATATTATCAAGCCCTCGATTTGTATTCGAAAACACTGGTCGCGCCCTTGTGGATATTTTCGGACAACGGAAAAACCGGCGATTACAACTGCCCCGCGATCAGGGAGACGGCGACAAAACTGGCACAAAATTCCGGCGATGTCACGGCGCGTTTGTGTCTCGCCGACTTTATGCGCGTGAACGATTTTGACAGCTACTATGGCGCAATTCCGCCCGCGAAAAACGAACTCGGCGGCGCGCCTTCCAAATTCCCCGGCAAGATTTTATCGCGGCTTGAAATCTACAAATCCGTCATCGCCGATAAACGCGCGTCCAAAGACGACAAGGCTTACGCGCTTTACCGCGCGGTGATGTGCTACGCGCCGGGAGGCACCAATTCCTGCGGCGGAAAAGATGTGCCCATGACACAACGCAAAGCGTGGTTTCAAACATTGAAACGCGATTACGCCGACTCGCGCTGGGCGCGTGAACTGAAATATTACTGGTGAGGATTGAACGATGGCGATGGACAGTGATCTTCCTCCCATGCCGCCGCGCTCGGCGTTGATCGCGCCCGCCGACAACCGCGTTGCCGCGCAGGATTATGATGCTTTCTGGTTGTGGGCGGGCGTGCGACCCCAGCCGGAACTGGAACACGCGCGCAGTCTTTATCTGCTGGAAAGTGAAGTGAGAACGGGCGGGCTGATCGCGCAGCGTCCCGCCGTGCCGAATGTGCGGCACGCCGAGGTTTGGATGGTGGTGCGCGTCGGCACGCTGCGCTGGTCGGAGACGATTTACAAACAGGTGCTCGCGGATCTCGCGCGTTGGCGCGACGCGGGCAATCGCGTGGTCGGCTTGCAGATTGATTTCGACGCGCGCACCAAACATCTCAAGGAGTACGCCGATTTTCTCAAGGCGCTGCGCGCGCGTCTGCCGGAAGATTACAAACTGAGCATCACCGGCCTGCTGGATTGGAGCGCCAACGGCGACCCGGCGGGGCTGGACGCGCTGGCCGGTGTCGTGGATGAGGTCGTGCTGCAAATCTATCAAGGCCGTCGCGTAATCCCCGGCTACGGCGACTATCTCGCGCGGCTCGACAAACTGAAAATTCCGTTCCGCGTCGGCCTTGTGCAAGGCGGCGAATGGCGGCCTCCGGCGGGGCTGAAGGAACATCCTTATTTTCGCGGCTTCGTGGTTTTTTTGCTCAATCCGGGACAATGACGCGCGCCGATTTTCATTACCGCCGCGCCGTTTCCGGCGACATCACGCGCATCGTCGCGCTCGTCAATTCCGCCTATCGCGGCGATTCCAGCCGCGCGGGATGGACGACCGAGGCGGATATTCTTGACGGGCAGCGCGTTGATGCGGAAGAAATCGCGTCGCTGATCGCCAAGCCGGACGCGCTGATTTTGTTGCGCGCGGAAGGCGAAAAAATCACGGGCACGGCCTATCTGGAAAAGCAGGATGCGCGCGCCGCCTATCTCGGCATGTTGGTGATCGCGCCTCCGTTGCAAGGCCGCGGATTCGGCCATGAACTCATGCGCGAAGCGGAGCGTTGGGCGCAAAAAGAATGGAGCGCGGAACGGATGCGTATGCTGGTCATCATGGCGCGTCACGAGTTGATCGCGTATTACGAACGGCGCGGTTATCGGCGCACCGGCGCGACAGAACCTTTCCCGACCGATCCGCGTTTTGGTTTGCCGAAAGTTTCCGGCTTGTATCTGGTGGCGCTGGAAAAGTCGCTTTGATGATCGCAAAAAAAACACCACAGGAATAAACCATGGAATTGCCCATCTCGCCCAGAGACCTGACCATCATCCTTTTTTGCTGCGTTTATCTCGCGCTCGCGCTCGGACATTTGCCGGGGTTCCGGCTGGACAGAACCGGTGCGGTGCTGGCCGGGGCGATGTTGCTGGTCGCCACCGGATGTATCGCTCCGGCGGCGGCGTGGAATGCGGTGGATTACCGCACGCTGGGTTTGTTGTTCGGCTTGATGGTGATGTCGGCGGCGTTTTCGGTTTCGGGATTTTATGATTGGGTCGCGGAAAAAGTCGGCGGTCTCGATGTCGCCCCCGCCAGCCTGCTCGCCATTCTGATCGTCGTTTCCGCCGCGTTGTCGGCGCTGTTGACCAACGATGTGGTCGCGGTCGCGATGACCTCCATGCTGGTTTCGATCTGCCTCACGCGCGGCCTCAACCCCGTGCCTTTTCTGATCGGCTTTTGCTTCGCGGTCAACGCGGGCGCTGCGGCGACACTCATCGGCAGCCCGCAGAACATGGTCGCCGCAGAAATGCTGCATCTCACTTTCGTCGGATTTCTGAAAGCCTCGGCCTTGCCCGCCGTGCTCAGTCTGCCGTTGATCTGGGGCGTGCTCGCATTCTTTTACCGTGGCCGCTGGCATCTGGGCGAATCCGGCGACGCGCCCCCCGCCGCGCTGCCCGCGCCCATCGCGCTGGACAAGCAGGGAACGCTCAAGGCCGGTCTTGTCACCGCCGCCGTCATCATCGCGTTCGTCACCACCAAATTGCCGCACGTGCTCATCGCGCTCGCGGGCGCGAGCTTGCTGCTCATCAGCCGCCGCGTCGCTTCACGCGATGTGCTCAGCAAGGTTGATGGCAGCTTGCTGTTGCTGGTCATGGGCTTGTTCATCGTCAACGCCACGATGGACACAACCGGCATTCCGAAAGAATTGCTGGGCGAGTTGCGCGACGCCGGATTCAATTTGCACAACCCCATTTCCATGCTCGTCATCATGGCGATATTAAGCAACCTGATCGGCAACATCACCGCCGTCATGCTCATCGCGCCCTATATCAAGGATGTCGCGCATCCCGAGGCGCTGGGCGCGGCGATCGCGCTGGGAACCAACTTCTCCTCCAACGCCTTCATCTTCGGCAGTCTGGTCGGCATCATCGTCGCCGAAGCAGGCCGCAAACACGGCGTCATCATCCGCTTCGGCGAATTTGCCAAAGCGGGGATTCCCGTGGCGGTGCTGACGCTGTTGCTGTCGGGGATTTGGATTGCGATGCTTTAGAAGTGCGCCAAAACCTATTTCTGCCACGCATCCCTTAACGTCACCGTCCGGTTGAACACCGGCTTGCCCGCTGCGCTGTCCTTGCCATCGGCCACGAAATAACCGTGGCGTTCGAACTGGAAGCACTCTTCCGGTTGCGCGTCCTTGAGCGCGGGTTCCAGTTGCGCGGTGATGGTTTTGCATGAATCCGGGTTGAGGTCGTTCAGATAATCGCGCTCGCCCGCGCCGGGGTGCGGGTCTTTGAACAGGCGATCATACAAGCGCACTTCGGCGGCATGGGCGTGGGCGGCGGAAACCCAGTGGATGTTGCCTTTGACTTTCACGCTGTCCGCGCCGGGCGTGCCGGATTTTGTTTCGGGCAGGTAGTTGCAATGGACGACGGTGACTTTGCCATCGGCGTCTTTTTCGCAGCCCGTGCATTCGACCACATAACCGTAGCGCAGCCGCACGCGGTTGCCGGGATAGAGGCGGAAATAGCCGCCAGGCGGGGTTTCCGCGAAGTCTTCGCGCTCTATCCACAGCTCGCGCGAAAGCGGTATCACGCGTTTGCCGAGTTCCGGTTTTTGCGGATGGTTGGGCGCGAAGCAATCTTCGCTTTGCTCGTGCGGATAATTGTCCATGACGAGTTTGATCGGATCGAGCACGGCGATGCGACGCGCGGCGGATTCGTTGAGCGTTTCGCGCATACAGTCTTCGAGTATGGTGTATTCGATCCACGAATCGGCCTTGGCGACGCCGATGCGCTCGGCGAACAGGCGGAACCCTTCCGGCGTGTAGCCGCGCCGACGCGCGCCGACCAGCGTGGGCATACGCGGATCGTCCCAGCCGTTCACATATTTTTTCTCGACGAGTTCGATGAGTTTGCGTTTGGAAAGCACGACGTAGGTGAGATTCAGCCGCGCGAATTCATATTGTCGCGGCAGCGGATGCGCGAGCAGCCCGCCTTCCGCGAGGCGTTCCAGCACCCAGTCATAGAACGGGCGCTGATCCTCGAATTCCAGCGTGCAGATGGAATGCGTCACGCCCTCGACCGCATCCTCCAGCGGATGCGCGTAGGTGTACATCGGGTAAACACACCATTTGTCGCCGGTATTGTGGTGATGCGCGTGTTTGATGCGGTAGATCGCCGGATCGCGCAAATTGATGTTGGGCGAAGCCATGTCTATCTTCGCGCGCAACACCATCGCGCCGTCGGGATGTTTGCCGTCGCGCATTTCACGGAACAGCGCGAGACTCTCGGCGGACGGGCGATCGCGCCACGGCGAATTTTTCCCCGGCTCGGTCAGCGTGCCGCGCGTGGCGCGCATTTCATCGGCGCTCTGGCTATCCACATAAGCGCGACCGGCCTCGATGAGATACTCCGCCGCGCGATACATGAAATCGAAATAATCGCTCGCGAAATAAAGATGCGAACGCCCGAACGCCTCCCAGCCAAAGCCCAGCCACTTGACGGAATCGGTGATGGAATCAACATATTCCTGCTCCTCTTTTTCCGGGTTGGTATCGTCGAAACGCATGTGGCACACACCGCCGTAATCCCGCGCGAGACCGAAATTGAGGCAAATGGATTTGGCGTGGCCGATGTGCAGATAACCGTTAGGCTCCGGCGGAAAGCGCGTGCGGATTTTGGCTGGATCAGGCGCGCCCGCCGCATGATGCGCGGCATCGCCCGGCGCCCCCGCCCAATGACGGCTCGCAAACGCGCCCTGCGCGAGATCGCGCTCGATGATGTTGCGTAAAAAATTGGAAGCGGGTGTGTTTTTTTCTTCGGACATGGCGAAACAACGCGTTTTCAAAATAAACCGCCATTTTACACTTGCCGCGCTTTAAATTCCCCCTCCATGCTTGGCGGTCACCCGTCTTCGCCATTTCTCATCCCCCTCACTTCATGCTAAATTCCCCGCATGAACTCATTCGCCCTGATTTCCGCGTTGCAATCCCTGTTTCCCGCAGATCGCATTTTTACCGATCCGGTGGATTGCCATGCTTACAGCTATGACAATTCGCGCAATTTCAATCCGCCGATTGCGGTGGTTTTTCCGTTGACGGCGGAGGAGGTGCGGGCGGTGGTCTTGTTGTGCAATGAGCACGAGATGCCGCTGGTTCCGCGTGGACGCGGAACCGGGACGGCAGGCGGGAGTGTGCCGGAGCGTGGCGGCGTGGCTTTGTCGTTGGAACGCATGAATCGCATTTTGGCGATTGACCCGGATAATCGCATGGCGGTGGTTGAGCCGGGGGTGTTGAATCAGGAATTGCAGGATGCGATTCGCCCCAGCGGATTTTTCTGGCCGCCGGATCCGTCCAGCGCGCCTTATTGTTCGGTCGGCGGCAATCTCGCCACATGCGCCGCGGGGCCGCACGCGGTCAAGTACGGCGTGGCGCGCGATCATGTGTTGGGGCTGAAGGCGGTGACCGGCGCGGGTGAATTTATCACCACGGGTTGCCATACCACCAAGGGCGTGGTCGGTTACGATTTGACGCGGCTCATCGTCGGTTCGGAGGGCACGCTGGCGATCATCGTCGAGGCCACGCTCAAGCTCACGCCGTTGCCGCGCGCGGTTGGCGGATTGACGGCGCAGTTTCGTGACACGCTCAGTTGCGCGCGCGCGATCGCGGCGATCATGGCGCAACCTTTTGTGCCGTCGGCGCTGGAGTTTCTCGACAATAATGCGCTCAATCTCATCCGCAACCGGCATCCAAACATGTTGAGCGCGGAAATGCGCGCGTTGCTGATGATAGAAGTGGATGGTTCGGAAAGCGAGATCGCCGAGGCTGCCGCCGCGATATTGCAAGCGTGCGAGGTGGATGGGTTGATCGAGGCAAAAGCCGCGCGCGACACGCAATCGCTGTGGGCGGCGCGCAAGGCGCTTTCGCCGTTGTTGCGCGATGTCGCGCCGAAAAAAATCAACGAGGATGTCGCGGTTCCGGTGTCGCGTCTGCCGGAATTGCTGGGCGGCGTCGAATCGCTCGCGGCGCGTCACAATGTCGCCAACGTCAATTTCGGTCACGCGGGCAACGGCAACATCCACGTCAATCTGCTGGTCAACCCCGACAACCCGGAAGAAATGGCGCGTGCCGAAGCCTGTCTCGATGAAATTTTCTCGCTCGTGCTGTCGCTCGACGGCACGCTCTCCGGCGAGCACGGCGTAGGCATCGCCAAACGCCCCTTCGTCCCGCGCGAAATTGATGCGCCCACCCTCGCGCTGATGAAGTCAGTCAAACAGGCGTTCGATCCGGGGAATGTTTTGAATCCGGGGAAGTTGTTTCCTTAGGGAAGCTCTGAATAAATCTGCCCGAAACTTCCTTTAAAGATTCTCCGTCCCAAACGTATCGCACGCCCGCACGCTGCCGGTTTTGTAGCCCTGCGTGAACCAGCGTGTGCGCTGTTCGCTGGTTCCGTGCGTGAAACTGTCGGGGCGCACCGTACCGCCGTGTTCGCGTTGCAGCGTGTCGTCGCCGATTTGCGAGGCAGCGTTGAGCGCGGATTCGATGTCGCCCTGATCGAGCCAGTGTTTGGCTTGTTGCGAATGGTTCGCCCAGATGCCCGCGTAACAATCGGCCTGCAATTCCACGCGCACCGACAGCGCGTTTTGCTGTTTTTCGCTGATGCGTCCGCGCATCGCATCCACCTTGCCGCTGGTTCCTTCCAGATTTTGCACATGATGGCCGACCTCGTGCGCGACAACGTAAGCGCGGGCGAAAATACCCGGCGCGCCGAGTTGACGTTCCATGGTGTCGAAAAAATCCATATCCAGATACACCTTGCGATCCGCCGGACAATAAAACGGCCCCATCGCCGCCTGCCCCGTGCCGCAGGCAGTGGGCGTCATGCCGCGATAAAGCACCAGTTTGGGCGGCTCGTAACGCGCGCCCGCCTGCTGAAAAATCCCGCCCCACGCATCCTCGGTCGAAGCCAGCACGGTGGAAACAAACGCCGCGCCCTTGTCATCCGCCGGCGGCGCGGAAGATTGCGTTTGCGCCGATTGCCCGTCGCCCGAAAGCAAGCCCAGTGTGGTCAGCGGATCAACTCCGAACACGCCCCATCCCACCAACGCCACGATGATCGCGCCTATGCCCAGGGTTCCCCTGCCCATGCCGCCGCCGCGCCTGTCTTCGATATTGTCCGATTCCCGATTGCCTTCCCATTTCATGGTAATGATGCTCCTGTGGTTGTATGTTGCAGCGTACAGTATCGCAGGTTTTGATTGAAGCCTTGCCTTCCTCGTGAAAGAGGGGAGACAAAAAATCCGTTCGTTCTGAGCTTGTCGAAAGATGAACGCGCATCTCACCAAAACTTACTCCAGCGCGCAGGGTGGATAAACCGCGAAGCGGCATCATCCACCGCGAGAAATTGCATGTTGAATGGCGGCCTGCGGCCTTGGCCAAACTACGCAATTCATCGGGGGTCGTCATTGCGAGGAGCGCAGCAATCCTGCCGCATAGGTTGGCGGTGAACGTAGTGAACCCCAACGTTTGATGTCGCAATGTTGGGGTTCGTGCCTCACCCCAACCTACTCTCTACGCCTCGCAATGACGCGGTTGGCGTAGGGGCGGGTTTTAAACCCGCCCGGGTTTTTTCTGTCGCCTGCGAGGGCAGGTTTGAAACCTGCCCCTACCATAAGGTTCGCAAAACCGCCGTCATTGCGAGCGCAGCAAACTTGCCGCATAGGTTGGCGGTGAACGTAGTGAACCCCAGCGTTTGATGTCGCAATGTTGGGGTTCGTGCCTCACCCCAACCTATTCGCTGCGCTCGCAATGATGCGGTTGGCGTAGGGGCGGGTTTCAAACCCGCCCGGGTTTTTTCCGTGGCCTGCGCGGGCAGGTTTGAAACCTGCCCCTACAACCCTCACCCCAGCTCCTTCGACAGGCTCAGGACAGGCCTCTCCCACCCGCAACAACGGGGAGTTCGTCATTGCGAGGCGCAAAGCGCCGTGGCAATCCAGAAAGTCACGACTCTGGATTGCTTCGGCTATGCCTCGCAATGACGCGGTTCTGGATTGCTTCGCTGCGCTCGCAATGACGGGGCTGGTCAACGGGCGACAAAATGCCGCCGCTGCGGGGTTCGCTGTTGGGCGGGGATTTACGGAATCACGCGCGACATCGAAGCCGCCTCCGGGCGCGTGGGAGCAATTCGCATTTACGCGGGGGGGGGGGTAACTGCTTGATTAACATCGTAAATCTCCATGCAATTCTGTTTGTTCTGGTAGTTTTTATCGGCTTGCCACGGCGCTTTGCGCTTCGCAATATCGCATTTTGCACGGCGGCATTTTGCCGTCCGTCGGTCTATCAATCCCTCGCAATCGCATAAGCGGACGCGCCACTTTTTATTATTTGCGTGCGAACGGACGGAATAATCGGCCAGATGATTGTCATTTGTCAATGTAAAAAAGTTCAGATTATCAAGGGGTTATTTGTCCTGATTGAAATGGGCGGGGGATTTCCTTTTTGGATAAGCGTTCATTGGCATCCGCCCGCAAATTTTTTTATAAAAATCGTTGACGTTCATATCAAGAATCATTATCATTCGCCCAAGCTATGGAGTGATGTTTCCATTTTTTCCGCGATGAATGCCATGACCACTTATGCTTTTTCATTGATGTCTGCCGCGCCTGTTTCGACGGTGCGCGCGCCTGCCGCGCCGCGTGATGCGATGCCTCGGGCGTTGGTCGCGGCGCTTGCGGTGCATGTGCTGGTTTTGTTCATGTTGGCGCGGCCTGCGCCGGAATCCGCGCTGCTTGCGCCGCCGCTGACGGTGACGTTGCTTGCGCCGGAGCCTGCGCTGCCCACGCCCGCGCCGGAGGTTGTTGCGCCGCAGCCGGTGCCTGCGAAGCCGCAGCCGGTGGAGAAGAAAGTTGTGGCGCAGCCGGAGAAAAATGTGGCGCTTGCGCCGGTGGTCGCGCCTGAGCCGATGCCGGTTTCCGTTGCGACGGAGCAGATTTCCCCCGCGTCTGTTGTTGAGGCTTCGCCGCCTGCCGTGGCGAAAGTTGCGGAGCCGGTCGCGGAGGCGTCGGTGGAGCCGCCGCGTTTTGATGCGGCTTATCTCGAAAATCCCGCGCCTTCTGTTCCTCCGCTTTCCAGAAAGGCGAAGGAGCATGGCGTGGTTTCGCTGGCGGTGCATGTTTCCGCGTCGGGTGCGGCGCTGGAGGTCAAGCTCGACAAGAGTTGCGGTTTCGAGCGGCTGGATAATTCCGCGCTGGAAACCGTGAAGCAGTGGAAATTTGTCCCCGCGCGGCGCGGTGATACGCCTGTGGCGGCGTGGGTGACGGTTCCGATACGGTTTAATTTGAAGGGCTAGTTTTTCGTTGGCGGGGGAAACATATGCAGCGAACCCCCACCCTCACCCCTACCCCTCTCCCGCAAGCGGGAGAGGGAGCTGCATGGTGCTCTTCCTTTCCCACAAGCGGGAGAGGGAACTGCATGGTGTTCTCCCTCTCCCACTTGTGGGAGAGGGTTGGGGTGAGGGCGATGGGCAAATCAAAACACATTTTTCAGGGAGTCGTAACACATGAAAAGCAAGTCGCTGACCGCTCCGTTGTTGCCTTTGGGCGCGGCGTTGATAGCGGGCGGGTTTTCGATCAATGCGTTGGCGGAGTCGGGGGTGGTGTTGCCGACGGTGAATGTTGATGTGAATGTCGAATCGGAGCAGCAGGGTTATCGCGCCGATAAAACCCGCGTGGGCAAAACGGAGCAGGATCCGCATGATGTGCCGCAGGCGGTGACCACGGTGACCGACAGTCTGATGCGCGATCAGCAGGTGGATAGTTTGAAGGATGCGATGCGTAATGTTTCCGGCCTGACGTTCAACGCGGCGGAGGGCGGGCGTTCCGGCGACAATATGCTGTTGCGCGGTTTTTACACGTTTGGCGATACCTATCTGGACGGGATGCGCGATACCGCGCAATACAACCGCGAGACGTTCAATCTGGAACAGGTGGATGTGCTGCGCGGCGCGGCGGCGATGTTGTTCGGGCGCGGGCAGGCGGGCGGCGTCATCAATCAGGTTTCCAAGATGGCGGAGTTGGAAAACGAGAATGCGATTTCCGCGAGCCTGGGCGAATGGAGTTATCGCCAGTTCACGGGCGATTTCAACCGGCAACTGACCGATACGGCGGCGCTGCGGCTTAATGTGATGAGCCGTTACGAGGAAACGTATCGCAAAAATCCGGCGAACGGCGATCATCCCGAGCTTGATCGGCAGGGTGTCGCGCTCAGTTTCGGCGCGGGCATAGGCACGGCGAATGAATTGTTTTTGAACTATGTGCAAACCGAAACGCGCGATGTGCCGGATTACGGCGTTTCGTTTTTCAACGGTCGCCCGATAGACCGCGATGTGGCGGGCGGCAACATAGACGATTCCGTTTTTTACGGCGGCAACAAAAATTTCGACGATAGCAAAACGCGCATTGCCACGGCGATTTTCACCCACAAATTTTCCGATGCGACGAATTGGCGCGTGCAGTTGCGGCACGGCGATTACGCGCGTTCCTACTGGGCGAAAACGCCGAACGCGAACGATTTGCCGCAGCCCGATTACAGCATAGGCGGCAATCAAACGCGCATGTCGGATTATCGCACCACGGAATTGCAGACCGATTTCAACACGCAGTTTGATCTCGCGGGGATGAAGCACCAATTGCTCGCGGGCGCGGAATATCTCAAGGAAGATTCTTCGCGTCGCGCGTTGCAACAGTTCACCAACGCGGGCGGAATTTTCTACAAGCCTTATGACGGAACCGGCGCGGCGACCACTTACGGCGCGGATAATTACGCCGTGTATGTGCAGGACACCATAACGTTCATCCCAAAATGGGATGTGACGCTGGGCGTGCGGCGCGATGAAATGCGCGCGGATTATTCGAGCGCCGACGCGCGTTTGAGTTACGGCGAAAACAGTTATCGCGCCGGACTTTCATGGCGGCAGGACGACGCGACGCATTATTATGTGAGTTGGAGTGATTCGTTCAGCCCCACGGGCGATCTCTACCAATTAACGGTCGCGCCGCTGCCGCCCGAAACCAGCAAGACGGCGGAAGTGGGCGCGAAATATCTGTTCTTCGGCGGCGATCTCGCCTTCCGCGTGGCGCTTTACCGCACGACCAAATACTGGGAACGCAACGCCGATCTGGAATCCACCACCACGGTGCTCACGCGCGAACGTCGCACCGACGGTCTGGAACTGGAAGCGGCGGGGCGCGTGACCAACAACTGGGAAGTGTTCGCGGGGCTGGCCGTGATGGATGCGGAAATCATCAAACGCGCCGCCAACATCAACGCGACTACCGGCGTGATGACTTACGCCGATCCGAACGTTGAAGGAATGCGTCCTTCCAACACGCCGCGCTACACGTTCAATGTGTGGACGACGTACAAATTTTTCGGCAACTGGCGCGTCGGCGGCGGCATCAACGCGGTGGGACAACGCTACGCCTACAATGCCGGCAGCGCGGCTCTGCCCGCGACGATCAACGCGGTTCCCGGCTACGCCCGCGTGGATGCCATGCTGGCGTGGGAAGGCGCGAAATGGTCGGCGCGGCTCAATGTGAAAAACGTGCTGGACAAGGAGTACTATGACGCGATCTACCTCAACGGCGGCTTCGCCGTCCCCGGCAACCGCCGTCAGGCCATTTTGACTATGGAGTATAAATTTTAGAAAACTCAAAGCCCCTCTCCTCCGTGGGGGAGGCTGCATTTTCCCGGTCATCCCCGCGAAAGCGGGGATCCAGAACAGCGTATCCTGCCGGTGTTTTCATGCCCCTCTCCCCTCGTGGGAGAGGGGTGGGGGAGAGGGGGCTTGGCTGCAAGCCAAGGTTTTTCAAAATGGCGTTCAGACAATTCAGACAGATGAGTGGAGAGTAAAAATGCTGCTGCAAATTCCCGACATACTCACCGCCGACGAACTCGCCCGTGCCCGTCAGTTGCTGGCGCAGGCAAACTGGGCGGACGGTCGCGCCACGGCGGGCGCGCAGGCGGCGCAGGTCAAAAACAACAAGCAACTGCCGGAAGATTCCGCGCAACTGCCGGAACTGCGCCAGCTCGTGCTCACCGCGCTTAATCGCAATCCGCTCTTTTTCGCAGCGGCGCTGCCGTTGCGGGTTTTGCCGCCGTTCTTCAACCGCTACGGCGACGATGCCAATTTTTACGGCGCGCATGTGGACGGCGCGATGCGCCCGCATTCCAACGGCGGCTATGTGCGCGCCGATATTTCCGCGACATTGTTTTTGTCCGAACCCGACGAATACGAAGGCGGCGAACTGCTCGTGGAAGACACCTTCGCCAACCAGCGCGTGAAACTTCCCGCCGGGCATCTCGTCGTTTATCCCTCGACCTCCGTGCACCAGGTCACGCCGGTCACGCGCGGAACCCGCCTCGCCAGCTTCATGTTCATCCAAAGCATGGTGCGCGACGCCCACCAACGCCGCATGTTGTTCGACATGGACATGGCGCTCCTGCAACTGCGCCAGATCGCAGGCGAAACCGACAACGCCGTCGTCACTCTCACCGGAACCTACCACAACCTGTTGCGACTCTGGGCGGAGAGTTGAATTTTCTGATGGCGGTTTAGGGCGCAGGTGGCTTCGCGTTATTCAAGCCATTCAGCTCCGCGCGTAGATAGTCCGCTTGCACAGGCGGCAAGTCTTGCTCATGTTTACGCAAAAAATGGTGCAACTCATCGCGGTATGCGGCTTTGAAATCCGGGTTGTTTGGACTGGTTTTCAGGCGCTCCCTCGCGCGTTCCACCGGGGCGCGGTCTTCTGCCATCATTCTGTTGCGACCGAAAGCGGATTCTTCGCGCATGATGACGATGTTGTGTTCGGCGCCCGGAATATATTTGACAAGAAAACGTTCGCCAACGGGCGGAAAGTAGATGGCGTTTTGTATTGGGTAGCTGGGTGCCGACATGGTGTCGAATCCGGTTTCGACATCGCGCCCATCCTGTGTTTTCACCACTACGTCGTAGCGATGTATGTATTGTTTGTTGAGCCGGTCGTTGGTTCGCTCGTTGTGGATGATGACCGCGCTGCCGTAGAGGCCGAACCGGTTGAGAAAAAGCGCGTTGATGAAAGAGATTGTGAACACGAGAACGATGCCGGGGGCAAATCCCAGCATCCCCAGCACATACCACGCTTTGCGTTTTCTTATGCGCGCCATCAGCACGCCAACCAACCCTGCCATGAGAACGGTGAACAGCACCATAAGAAAACGGTGATTGCTGAAGAAATACAGGATGGAGGATAGCGTTGCCATGCGACGGGTCTCCGTGATGTCATGGTTTCCGGGAGGAGTCTGGAAAACTCACTCTCCCCCTCTCCCGCAATCTCTGCCTTCGCGGGAGAGAGGAAGGGAACAGCCCGAGTTTTACTTGACCGGCAACCAGCTTATTTCCCCGGCTTTCATATCCGGCACGAGGATGAATTTGCCGTTACGGCTGAGGCTGATGTCGGCGGCGGATTGGTAGCCGTCTTTGAGCAGCGTGACTTTTCCTTTTTTGCTCACGGAAAACACTTTGCCGCCTTTCCAGTCGCTCACGTAGAGCGTGCCGTCTTTTCCGCGCGCGAGGCCGTCGCCGCCGCCGAAGCCTTCGGCGATTTTGGTCATTTTGCCGGTTCCGAGCTGGATGCGATACAAAATACCGGAGACGAAATCCACTTCAAGCAGCGCGTCATTGCTGTCCATGAGCAGTCCGTTCGGACCTTGCAGTTGCGGATTGTTGGCGAGGACGGTGGTGATCTTGCCGTGCTTGTCTATGCGGTAAATCGCGCCGCCGTTGCCTTTCAGATCGCCGGTGTCGGAGAGATAGAGATTGCCTTTGGCGTCCGTTTCCAGATCGTTGGGAAATTGCAGCGGCGCGGGGAAATCTCCGGCGGCGGCGAACACTGTCCAATTGCCGTCGGACGTGATTTTGAGCACGCCTTTTTTGTCGGCGACGTAAACATTTCCGCCTGTCATCGCCAGCCCTTTGGGGTCGTCCATGCCGGTGGCGAAATCCTGTTTTTTACCGCGCACAATCACGCTGACCTTGCCGTCGCCGTCCTTGCCAAACTCGCCGATTTCAGACACATAGATGCGACCGTCCGGGCCGTCGAAGGCTTCCAGCACGGATTCCGGCGAGACGAAGCCGGTCATTTTTTCCGCGGCATCCGCATATGCCGAAGCGGGAAAAACCAAGGCCAGCGCGAGTAGCAAATTTCTTTTGTTCATCACCAGTTCTCCTGTATAAAAATGTTGGGGGTTACTCTTTGAGTTTCGGGACGAGCGTCACCAACGCGCACGGCGCTTTTGCGAGCGAGCGGTCTATGGCGGCTTGCGCGGTTGCGTCGTCGGCATATTGTTTGCCGATTTGCTTGAGCGCGCGGGTGTAGGCGGTTTGGATGATGCCATCCACGATGCGCGAGCCGTAGAAATCCTGCGACGTGCCCGTGGCGGTGTAGGTGGCGATTTTTTTGCCGTCCGCGCGGAATAGGGCGGCGGTGACTTTGGCGTAATAAGTCGTCATCATCGGGTTGTAGCTCAGTTCGGATTCCAGCCACAAAATCGCGTCGGCCTGCTCGTTGCTTTCGCACATGCCGATGTTGTCGAAGCTTTGCTTGAACGTGGCGCGCGCGGCTTTTTCGAGCGGCGGCCCCTTGCGTCCCCAGACGACGTAATACGGCAGAAAACCCAGCCGCACTTCGTGCGTGTATTCATTTTTGGCGATAATCAACAGCAGATCGGGTTTGCTTTCTTCCTCCGCGCGCGCGGCGGGGATCAGACTGAGCGTCAGCAACAATGCGGCAACTAATGTGGCAATCGCGGATTTCATGTTCAACTCCTACAATGCTTCTACTCAAATGATGTCACTGAATCCCACCCTCACCCGCAATCCCCGCCTTCGCGGGGAGAAGAGGGAGAACTCCAAACGGCTCAGGTCAGCACATCGCTCCAGATATTTTTTGCCCACCACTGCGCGTAATCGCTTTCCTGCTCGCTCGCGCGGTCGGATACGCCGCCGCCTTCTGCGGGGAGCATGATTTTCTTTTGCGCGTCGTAGCGATAAACGTTCGCCACATGCATCGCCAGTTTGTCGCTCACGAAACTGTAGCAGGTGTTGGCGAAAACCGGCTGCGGATCGGGCGGCGCATCGGAGAGCAGCGCGACAATCGCGGCGGCGGCGACCTTGGCTTGCGAACTCGCCATGTGCGCGGACTTGGGCAGCGCGGAAGAAACCGCATCGCCTATGATGTGAACGCCGGGGACGACTTTGGATTCATACGTCATAAAATCCACTTCGCACCAGCCGTCCACGTTGTCCATACCCTGCGCGAGATCGCCCGCGCATTGCGGCGGAATCACGTTGAGCACATCCGCCGACAACTCATCAAATTCGGTTTTGACGCGGAAGCCGTCCTGACCGCCGTTTTCGCGGATTTCGGTTACGACATTGTTGGGGCGGTAATCAATCATGCCCGGATACAACTCGTTCCACGCGCGCAAAAACAACGCTTTTTTGGAAACGATGTCCGGGTTTTCATCCAGCACAATCACTTTCGATTTCGGCTTGTGCCGGCTGAAATAAAACGCGACCTGGCTCGCGCGTTCGTAAGGGCCGGGCGGACAGCGGTACGGCATTTTCGGCACGGACATCACAAATGTGCCACCGTCCGGCATCGCCTCCAGTTGGCGACGCAGTGCCACAGTTTGCGCGCCCGCTTTCCATGCGTGCGGAATGCGTGGCTGCGGTGATTCGCCAAAGTGCTCGGCATCGCGAAGCGGGGTGAGCGGATTCCCGGCGGCATCGCGCAACGCGGGGTAGCGATCCCAAACGAAATCAATGCCGGGCGCGATGATGAGGCGGTCATATTGCAACGGCATCATGAGCGATGTCCCGGCTTTGGTCAGCATGACTATGCGCTGTTCGGGATTGATAAAACTCGCCGTATGTTCATAACGCCGGATGCCGTAATGATCCAGCCCATTGCGGCCAAATGTCAGCTCGCCGATTTTTTTGCTGCCGCCCAGCACGAGGTTGCTCAAGGGGCAGGAGATGAATGTGTGGCTTTCTTCAACGAGGGAAATTTCCAGTTTTTCGCCGCCCCACAAACGCAGATATTTCGCGGCGGTCGCGCCCGCGTAGCCGCCGCCCACGATCACCACGCGACCGCGCGCCTGCCCAGCCTTCACCGTCGTCGGCAGCATTCCGGCGGCGATGGCCGCCGACATGAGTTTGAGAAATTCGCGGCGTTGCATCAGTGATTTTCCGCGGTCGGAGCGCGGGAGGTCACACGCGCTTGTCTGGAAAAATAATCCGCGAGCAAGGTGATTTCGTCCTCGGTCAAACCTTGCGCGTGGTGGTGCATCACGGTGGAATCCAGCTTTCCGGCGCGGAAAGCCTGCATACGCGCGATGAAATAAGCGGGCGTCAAACCCGCGAGCACGGGCGTGCCGCCCACGCTGTTGCCGTTGGTTCCGTGACAGGCGGCGCACGACCCCGCCAGCACGCGCAGATGGGAGGTGTCGGCTGATTCATCGGCCAGCGCGGGCGACGCGCCCGTGCCGTAAAACAGGCACAGCCACGCCGCCGCGAAAAAATGCCGATTCATTGCTTACAACTCAGAAGCACTCGCCCTGGCAACCGTCATCCTTGGCGCCTTTGCTTTCGAGCAATTCCGCCATTTTTGCGTCGCCGTTGTCGCGCACGATACGCAGCACGGAAACATTGCCGCGCAGTTTGATGTTGGGATCGCCGCCCTTGGACAGCAGGTATTCGACGACATCCGTGAAGCCGTCAATCGCGGCCATCGTGAGCGGCGTCATCTTGGTGATGGGATGGCGATAATTCGGATCCGCGCCGCGCTCGATCAGCAATTTGACCACTTCAAGCTGGTCGTGATTGGCCGAAATGTGCAGGGCAGACCAGGCGAAAAACTGCTCGTTCACGCTCAGGCCGCCGTCGAGATATTTCTTGACCATCTTGACGTTGCCCGATGTCAGCGCATCGGTGTATTCGACCTGCTGATCGCCTTCCAGCGCCAGCGCGGAAAGCGGCGCGGCCAGCGCCAAACCCAGAATCACTACCTTAATCAGCTTCATATCTTCTCCAGTAAGTTATAAAAATCACCCGACAAATTTCCGCGCATTGCGGAACATCCGCAACCACGGCGCTTCCTCACTCCACCCTTCCGGCTTCCACGAATGCTGCACCGCGCGGAAAACCCGCTCGGGATGCGGCATCATGATGCTGAACCGCCCGTCGCGCGTGGTCAAACCCGTGATGCCCTGCGGCGAACCATTGGGGTTGAACGGATAAGTTTCCGTCCATTGTCCATGATTATGGACGTAACGCATACTGACCAGTTTACCAGCCAGCGCGGATTCGACCGCGGCCTGTCCGGAAAATTCCGCGTAACCCTCGCCGTGCGCGACGACGACGGGCATCCGGCTGCCCGCCATGCCCGCGAAAAAGAGCGAGGGCGAATCGAGAATTTCGACCATCACGAAACGCGCCTCGAACTGCTCGGATTTGTTGCGGACGAAATGCGGCCAGTGTTCCGCGCCGGGGATGATGGAATGCAGATTGCTCATCATCTGGCAGCCGTTGCACACGCCCAGCGCGAAGGAATCGCCGCGCCGGAAAAACGCGGAAAATTCGTCGCGCGCGCGGCTGTTGAACAAAATGGATTTCGCCCAACCTTCGCCCGCGCCCAGCACGTCGCCGTAGGAAAATCCGCCGCACGCGGCCAGCCCGTGAAAATCCCTGAGCGTGACGCGCCCCGCGATCACATCGCTCATATGCACATCCACCGCCTCGAAACCCGCGCGGTCAAACGCCGCCGCCATTTCCACCTGCCCGTTCACGCCCTGCTCGCGCAAAATCGCCATGCGTGGACGCTTGCCCGTGGCGATATACGGCGCAGCGATGTCGTCGCTGATGTCGAACGCGAGATGCGCGTGCAAACCCGGATCGCTTTCGTCCAGAATGCGGTCGTGCTCCTGTTTCGCGCACGCGGGATTGTCGCGCAGCGCCTGCATGTGGAACGTCGTTTCCGACCAGATGCGATGCAATTCCACGCGCGATTGTTCCAGCACCGGTTTGCCGTTGACGGTGAATGCGAGCGTCGCGTCCGCGGTCACGCGTCCCAGTTTGTGAATTGCATTTGGCAATGCGGCGGAAAGTTGCGCGACTATCGCATCCGCATCTTCCGCGCGCGTTTGCACCACCGCGCCGAGTTCTTCGTTGAACAAAATATCGGCCACATGCCCCGGCAAATTTCCGAGATCAACGCGGAAACCGCAATGCCCCGCAAACGCCATTTCCGCCAGCGTCACAAACAATCCGCCGTCGGAACGGTCGTGATACGCCAGCAATTTTCCGTCGCGGTTGAGCGCCTGTATCTGCGCGAAAAAGTTTTTGAGCAGCGCGGCATCGTCCACATCCGGCGCGACATTGCCGGTCGCGCCGTGCACTTGCGCAAGCGCGGAGCCGCCCATGCGATTTTTGCCCTGGCCGAGATCAATCAGAATGAGCACCGTGTCGCCGCGATCAACGCGCAGTTGCGGCGTAAGCGTCGCGCGCGCGTCCGTCACCGGCGCGAACGCGGAGATCACGAGCGAGATCGGCGCGGTCACGGATTTTTTTTCACCGTTTTCGTCCCACACCGTTTTCATGGACATTGAATCCTTGCCCACCGGAATGCTGATGCCGAGCGCGGGACACAGCTCCATGCCGACCGCCCTGACCGTGTCGTAGAGCGCCGCGTCTTCGCCCGGATGTCCCGCCGGCGCCATCCAGTTGGCGGAAAGTTTGAGTTCGGAAAGCTCCGCGATGGGTGCGGCGGCGATGTTGGTGATGGATTCGCCTATCGCCATGCGGCCGGAAGCGGGCGCATCAATAAGCGCGAGCGGCGCTTTTTCGCCGATGGCGAAGGCTTGCCCCGCGCAGGTTTCAAAGCCATCCAGCGATACCGCAACATCCGCCACCGGAACCTGCCACGCCCCGACCATCTGGTCGCGCGCGGTCATGCCGCCCACAGTGCGGTCGCCGATGGTGATGAGAAAGGTTTTGTCCGCCACGCCCGGCAAACGCAACACGCGATGCGCGGCTTCCTGCAAATCGAGCGCGGCGGTATCGAAGGCCGCAAGATCGCGCGTTTCGTGTTTCGCATCGCGCGTCATTTTGGGCGGCTTGCCGAGCAGCACGGATAATTCCATATCCACCGGATCGTTGTCGAAATGGCTGTCGCTCACCACGAGACGGCGCTCTTCGGTCGCCTCGCCCACCACGGCGAACGGGCAACGCTCGCGCTCGCAAATTTCGGTGAAACGCGCGAGATTTTCCCGCGCCACGGCGAGCACATAACGCTCCTGCGCTTCGTTGCACCACAACTCTTTCGGACTCATGCCGGGTTCTTCGTTATGCACATCGCGCAGTTTGAAACGCGCGCCGCGCTCGGCATCGTTCACAAGCTCAGGAAAGGCGTTGGAAAGCCCGCCCGCGCCCACATCGTGTATGGCGAGTATGGGATTTTGATCGCCCAGTTGCCAGCAGCGGTCTATCACTTCCTGCGCGCGGCGTTCGAGTTCCGGGTTGCCACGCTGCACGGAATCGAAATCCAGATTTTCGGTATTCGCGCCGGTATCCATGCTGGATGCCGCGCCGCCGCCCAGCCCGATCAGCATGGCCGGACCGCCCAACTGGATCAGCGCCGCGCCCGCGAGAATGGGATGTTTTTTGGAATGCGCGGCGGAAATGTTGCCCACGCCGCCCGCGAGCATGATGGGTTTGTGATAGCCGCGCACTTCGCCCGCCGCTTCGATTTCCAGCGTGCGGAAATAACCGGCGATATTGGGACGGCCAAATTCGTTGTTGTAAGCCGCGCCGCCGAGCGGCCCGTCCACCATGATTTGCAACGCCGAAGCGATGCGCCCCGGTTTGCCGTAAGCGCGTTCCCACGGCTGTTTGAAATCGGGAATATTGAGATTGGAAACCGAAAATCCGGTCAGCCCCGCCTTGGGTTTGGAGCCGCTGCCGGTTGCGCCCTCGTCGCGGATTTCACCGCCCGCGCCGGTCGCCGCGCCCGCGAACGGCGAGATCGCGGTCGGATGATTGTGCGTTTCCACCTTCATCAGAAAATGCGTGTCGTCCTCGACATACGCATAACGTCCGTCCGCCTGCGGAAAAAATCGCCGCGTCCTGCCGCCGCGCACCACGGAAGCATTGTCGGAATATGCCACCACGGTTTTGCCGGGATGCAGCTTGTGCGTGTTGCGTATCATGCCAAACAGCGATTGCGCCTGCGCCACGCCGTCCACCACCCAATCCGCGTTGAAAATCTTGTGGCGGCAATGCTCGGAATTGGCCTGCGCGAACATCATCAATTCCACATCGGTCGGATTGCGCGCGATGCGCGTGAAATTTTCAAGCAGATAATCAATCTCGTCCGGCGAAAGCGCGAGACCCATTTCGCCATTCGCCGCCACCAGCGCGGCTTTGCCGCCGCCGAGAATATCCACGGTGGAAAGCGGCGCGGGCTGCGCCGGATGATAAAGTTTTTCCGCATCGTCCAGACTGCCGAATACCGATTCCGTCATGCGATCATGGATCAGCGGCCTGAGCGCGCGCTTTTCCTCGTTGGTCAACGGACTGCCATCGGAAGTCGCCGCATAAACCGCCACGCCGCGCTCAAGCCGCCGCACCTGCTCCAGCCCGCAATGCCGCGCAATATCCGTCGCGCGCGAAGACCACGGCGAAATCGTGCCGGGACGCGGAATCACCAGAAACAATTCCCCGCTCGGCGTCTCCTCCGCCATGCGCGCGCCGTAAGTCAAAATCTGCCTGAGCGTCTCCTGCCGCGCATCGGACAACGCGCCCTCCACCCAGACAAAATGCCAAAACTCGGCATAAAGGTGCGTGACGCGCGGCGCGACGCTTTTGAGCGCAAGCAAAATCTTGTCCAGCCGAAACGGCGAAAGAGCGGCACTGCCACGGAGACGGAGCATGGGGATTCGGGGGTATGGATTAAAGCTTGGATTTTAGCAGAAAACGGGCGGGAGGCAGGAGCCGCTTGCTTCTGCGGTTGTTCTGAAACTTGAGAAATTCATCCTCTACAACTCCTCCAGGTCATAACGCTGTTTTATCGCATCAGGCGGCTCGACCAGACTGCAAAAATATACCAGATCATCTTCCACTGCTCCTTCCGCGTTGCAGAAGCGCCAGATCAGAAAAGCATGGAGACGATGGATGAGCAAGCCATTGTGTTTGACGGTTTCCTGCCAGCCATCCTGCGCGAGCAACTCCGCCAGTTCCTCGTCGGAGACGCCAATGCTGTAACCATAGTCACCGCCCTGCGCGACCTGATATTGCACTATCAATTCCAGAAATGCCGACAGATCAAGCTCCATATCGTGGCGGTCGTCACCATCGTGCCAGCATTGGAATACGCGCCCCTGCGAATCAACACCCCAATCGCAAACGCCCTGGTTCTCTTCCAAAAACATCAGCAATCCGCCCGCGCTGTGCAACTGATCGGGCGTGGCGAACCGATTAAACGCTTCGGTAAATTGCGGCAAATTGCCGACCAGACGATAAAACTCTGCCAATGGCTCCGGCAAACTTCGTCCGAGCCTGCGCTCTGCCAAAGAGACAAGCTCAGACGCAAGACCATCTTGCGCGGTGAGAGGTCGGTTCAACAACTGTTCGACCAAGGTTTGCATGTGATTCATAACAAACTGACCACCTTTCTACGGGCGACTTTCCGAATACCACGCGAGATATGCCTGACCCAAGGTATGAGCCTGCGGAAAATGATATTGCACCTGCGCCGCCACCCACACCAGAATCACCGCCAAAAACGTCGCCGTGAACACATATGCCACGCCGGAAATCGAAGTGCGTTCACGGCGCGCTTTGATAAAGGCGCGCTGTCGTTTCAGGTAGCCGAACCAGTTCCAGTGAGCCAAGCTTCCGCTCCGTCGCGCCCTATTTCCCCAACGCTCCAAACACCTTCTTGATCAGGCTCGTGCTTGCGCCCAGCGGATCCTGTCGGATGGCTTTTTCTTCTTCGGCCATCATGGTGTAGAGGCCGTCCAGGGTTTTTTGCGTGACGTATTGTTCGAGATTGGCCTGCTCTTTTTTGACCAGACCGTACTTCAAGCCGGTCGCGGCGAATTTGTCGTATTGCTGGGCGAGTTTCACGTCCTTGGTCGCGTCCTGCACGATGGGGAGAAACTTGGCGGCAAGCGCCTCGGAGGTGGATTTTTTGAAATACTGCGTGGCGGAATCGTCGCCGCCGGTGAGGATATCCTTGGCGTCCTGCACGGTCATTTTCTTGACGGCATCCACCAGCAATTGCTTGCCTTCGGGAACGGCGGCTTCGGCGGCGCGGTTCATCTTGAGCACGAGATCGTCGGCCTGCTTGCCCATGCCGAACATCCGCATGGCTTTTTCGGCCTTTTGCATGGATTCCGGCAGCGGGATTTTGACCTTGGCGTTTTTGAAAAATCCGTCCGCGGTTCCGAGCTTGCCGACCGCGCTGCTGACGGCTTGTTGCAGCGCGTCTTTGAGGCCGCCGGTGGCTTCGCTGTCGCTGATGCCGGAAAGACTGATCGCGTGCGCGGGCGCGATAAAAAGCAGGAAGGAGAAAAGAGCTGCGAGGGTTTTCATGGTAAATTTCCTTGTCGTTGCAAATATGAAAATTAGAACATATTTTGCCTGGGCAGGGGCATGAAAATCACCCGCGCCCAACCGCAAACCGACCGAATGGAAAAATTTCAATCAGCGCGGAACAGGTTGCACGCCCCAGATTTTTTGCGCGTATTCGCGTATGGTGCGGTCGCTGGAAAATTTGCCCATGCGCGCGACGTTGAGGATCACGCGTCGCGCCCATTCGTCCTGATCGCGGTAGAGCGCGCCCACGGCTTCCTGCGTGGCGACATAGCTCGCGTAGTCGGCGAGCAGCAGATAATGGTCGCCGTTCCAGAGCAAATTTTCGTAGATCGTTTTGTAGCGATCCGGCTCGCCCACCGAGAAAAATCCTCCCGCGATCATATCCAGCGCCTGTTTCAATTCGGGGTTGGAATTGTAGTATTGCCACGGGTTGTAGCCTTTGGCGCGCAGTTCGGCCACTTGTTCCGTGGTGAGGCCAAAGATGAACATGTTTTCTTCGCCGACTTCCTCGCGGATTTCGATGTTCGCGCCGTCCAGCGTGCCTATGGTGAGCGCGCCGTTGAGCGCCATTTTCATGTTGCCGGTTCCCGAGGCTTCGGTTCCCGCGGTGGAGATTTGCTCGGAAAGATCGCTCGCGGGGAAGATGCGTTCGGCGGAGGAAACATCGTAATTCGGGAAGAACACGACGCGCAGAAAACCGTTGATGGCCGGGTCGCGGTTGACCATGTCGGCCACATCCAGAATCAGGCGGATGATGAGTTTGGCCATGTGGTAGCCGGGCGCGGCCTTGCCCGCGAAGATGACCACGCGCGGCGTCATGCCTTCGGTTTTGCCCGCGCGGATGCGGTTGTACAGCGTGATGACGTGCAGCACATTGAGCAGTTGCCGCTTGTATTCGTGGATGCGTTTGACCTGCACGTCGAACAGCATCGCGGTGTTGAGTGTGATGCCCTGATGCACGCGGATGCGCTCGGAAAGCCGCGCCTGGCTGTCGCGCTTGACCTGCATGAAAGCCTTGCGAAATTCCGTGTCCTCGGCGAACGGCACGAGCTTTTCCAGTTGCGCCAAATCCTTGATGAAGCCGTCGCCGATGGCGGAGGCGATCAATTTGCTCAAGCCCGGATTGCACTGATTGAGCCAGCGGCGCGGCGTGATGCCGTTGGTGACGTTGATGATGCGTCCCGGGAAAATGCGGTTGAAATCGGCGAACAGCGTGGTTTTCAAAAGCTCGCTGTGCAGCGCGGCCACGCCGTTGACGGTGTGGCTGCCGACGATGGCGAGATAGGCCATACGCACGCGACGACCGTTGTCTTCGTCAACGATGGAAACGCGCCGTAGCAAATCAGTGTCGCCCGGAAAGCGGTGATTCACATCGTTGAGAAAGTTGGCGTTGATCTGGTAAATGATGTCGAGATGTCGCGGCAATACGCGCTCGAACATTTCCACCGGCCAGGTTTCCAGCGCCTCCGGCATGAGGGTGTGGTTGGTGTAGGCGAAAATTTTGGTGGTCAATTTCCACGCCTGATCCCACTTGAGATGATAGGTATCCATGAGCGCGTGCATCATCTCCGCCACGGCGATGGCCGGGTGCGTGTCGTTCAACTGGATCGCGACTTTTTCCGGCAAAAGCTCCCAATCGTCGGGATGCTCGCGGCTGAAACGGCGCAGAATATCCTGCAACGATGCCGACACGAAAAAATACTGCTGGCGCAGCCGCAGCTCGCGCCCCATCACCGAAGTGTCGTTCGGATACAGCACCTTGGAAAGATTCTCCGTGCTGTTTTTCTCCTCCACCGCGCCCACATAATCGCCCGCGTTGAAGGAGTCGAGATTGAATTCGCGCGACGCCTTGGCCGACCACAGGCGCAGATTGTTGACCGTATCCGTGCCATAACCCGGAACCGGCATATCGTAGGCCATCGCCATCACGATTTCGCTGTCTATCCAATGCTTGCTCATCTGCCCGTCGGCATCGGGAAACTCCACCAGCCGCCCGTAAAACTTGACGGGATACAGCCGCTCCGTGCGCTGAAATTCCCACGGATTGCCGTAGCGCAACCAGTTATCCGGCTGCTCCACCTGCTGCCCGTTTTCGATGTGCTGGGTAAACATGCCGTATTCGTAACGGATGCCATAACCCATGCCGGGCAGATCGAGCGTGGCCATGGAATCAAGAAAACACGCCGCGAGCCGACCGAGACCGCCATTGCCGAGCGCCGCATCGGGTTCCGACTCGACCACGTTTTCCATATCAATGCCGAGTTCGAGCAAACCCTCGCGCAACGGCTCCTCGATATCCAGATTCAGCGCGGAATCCACCAACATGCGGCCAATCAAAAATTCCAGCGAAAGATAATAAACACGCTTGGTATCCTTCTCGACGTAATTCTCTATGGTACTGAGCCGCCGCTCGATCAGGCGATCGCGCACCGCATGGGCGGTCGCCTCATACCAATCGCGTATCGTGGCGAAAGAAGGCAAACAACCGCTGGTATAAGTCAGATGATTGGCCAGTGATCGAGCGATACCGTGCAGATCGCGCGCAGGCCGACGAGTGGTAGCGGGAAGTCGTGATTTGTTCATTGTGAAGTTCCTTATGGAACCTCTGAACAATTCTCTCGCGGCGCGCCGCACCCGTCTTCGGGCGGCCTGCGGCGTTGCAAATGCTCGCAATACGTCAAGTATTGCTGCGCTTTGCGCCTTGCAGCCCATCCCGAATCCGAGATGCCGCTCGCGCGCTCAGAACTGTTCAGAGGTTCCATGCATGATACTGCAAAATCATGCCGAGAATATATGTCAAATCAACGATGGCGCATCAATGCAGAATGATAAAGATATTTCGCACCCCCTGTCACCGGGTGAAAAGGGGAATTACAGTATGATGACGAATCACATCATCAACCCGTCAATATCCGTGCAACACCAAACCGCCACTCTCGCCGACCGTGATCGCTTTGATGAAATCATTGACGTTCGCACGCCGCTGGAATTTGTCGACGACCATATTCCCGACGCGATCAATGCGCCCGTGCTCTCTAACGTGGAGCGCGTCATCGTCGGCACGATGTATCAGCAATCGCCTTTTGAAGCCACGCGCCACGGCGCGGCGCTCGTCGCGCAAAACATCGCGCGGCATTTGCAAACAACTTTTTCCGACAGGCCGCGCAACTGGAAACCGTTGATTTATTGCTGGCGCGGCGGCAAGCGTTCCGGGGCGATGACGACGTGGTTCAACCTCATCGGCTGGAAGGCGCGGCAGCTTGAGGGCGGTTACAAAACGTATCGCCATCATGTGCTCGCGCAACTCGAAACCCTGCCCGCGCAATTTCATTATCGTGTGCTCGCCGGATTGACCGGCAGCGGAAAAACGCGTCTGCTGCAAGCCTTGGCGCGTTGCGGAGCGCAAATTCTTGATCTTGAAAATCTCGCCCGTCATCGCGGTTCGCTGCTCGGCGCGTTGCCGGGTGAGACGCAACCGAGCCAGAAAAGTTTCGACAGCCGGTTGCTCGAAACACTTGGCAAACTCGATCCGACGCGCCCTGTTTTTATTGAAGCCGAAAGCAAAAAAATCGGGCAGGCGCAGCTTCCGGCGGCGCTCATGCGGCAAATGTCCGCCGCGCCATGTATCCGCGTCGAAGCACGCATGGAAGATCGCATCGCATTTTTATGCGAGGACTACGCCGCGTTGCTGGCCACGCCGGAACAGTTCAAGGAAAAACTCGCGTGCCTCGCGCCACTGCACGGCAACCAAACAATCGCCGACTGGCGCGCGCTGGTGGATGCCGGAGCCAAAGCCGAGTTGTTCCGTGAGTTGATCGAACGCCACTACGACCCCGCCTACCGCCGCAGCAGCCACGGCTTGTACCCGAATTTGCCGAAGGCGTCGGTGTTCGAGTTCAACCCGAACGCGGCGGTGATGGAGGAGGAAGCGGGAAGATTGTTGGGAATGTTGCAGAGCTTGTCCTGAGTTTGCCGAAGTGGCTCAGGACATTTTGTACTACGGCGCTGATTTTTTATCCTTGGCTGATTTGACGACGGCGAGAGCGTGAGCCAGCCCAACACCGGGATAAATTTCAATGACCAAGGTACTACCATCGGCAGAGATGCCCTTTGCGTCATACAATATTGCGCCGTCGGGAAGAACCACACCAGAAGCGGCGAGCCAGTCTGTAACAAGTTGCATACGGGAATCTGCTGTCCAGCGAAAGGCATGGAAACGACCGTCAATAACACTCCCTCCCACTACGACTCGACCATCAGCGGAAACAAGCTTTGCTCTACTGAGATCGCCCGCGTTACCCAAAGTACCGAGGTCTTGCATACCACTCTTGGCTGTCCAACGAAAGGCGTGCTCAACTCCTTCCGCAGTTTCGCTTGACCCTACAACCACACGACCATCGGCAGAAACGGCACTGGCGGCGCTCTTCGCTCCGCCCAAAGTTCCCAAATCCTGCATGCCGTCCTTGGCCGTCCAGCGGAAAGCATGAGAGGTGCGGCCGGTACCACTGAAACCAACGACTACGCTACCATCCGAGGAGACTGCATTGGCATAGCTAGCCTTCCCGCCCAAGGTACCAAGATCAGCCATAACGCCATCCACCCAGCGGAAAGCGTGAACATCAAGAGGCTGGGTATAAGCCCACCCCACCACCACTTTGCCATTCGCCGAGACGGCAGTGGCTTTGCTATCTGCTCCGCCCAAAGCACCAAGGTCTATCATCCCGCCATCAGGTGTCCAGCGGAAAGCACGCAAACCGATGTACTCGGGGGCATAGGTGACATGATTACTAAATCCCACAACCACGCTGCCATCGGCAGAAACACCTGTGGCCGCACTAATCATGTGATATTTCCTGCCATACTTGCTCGTAGCCTCCAAAGTGCCAAGGTCTTGCATTCTGCCATCGGCTGTCCACAGGAAAGCATGGTGAGACAGAGCAGTGCTTTGCTCGATTTCACTTCGCCCCACCAGCGTGCGACCATCCGCAGAAACGGCATTGACCCGACTGGAATACCCACCCAAATTACCAATCTCGACAATAACGAGATCGCTTTTGGCTTCGTCATCATCACCCCAGGCATCGCCCACCCAAGCCACCATCAGCGTGATGAAAAAAGCAAACAGGAAAGAAACGTGATTCGGCAATTTTGAATGCCGCGTGAAGGGTAATGCCAGTGATGTTTTCATGTCGCGCTCCCCCTTGCTTTTGCTGTCCGAGGTGACTTCATGCTGAACTGATAAATCGGCTAACGCGCCGATTGCGATTATATTAGCGAACGTTTTTTCAGCGTGGCAAATATGTTCCTTGAAAAAAGAAGAACATCCTGCGATATCACCACCGCCGCTCGCGGCCATTGGTGGTAAAAACGCTTTCGAGGCCGAGTATCGTCAGTGTGCAGAACAGCCATACGGGGAGCAGCAGATAGAGCCGGTTGGCCGGGGTCAATGCCAGCGTGAGCAGGCACGCGGCGACGATGGGGCGGGCGCTTGATTGCGCGCGAGTCGCATCAGTGTGGCTGGCCATGCGATGAGGCCGATGAGCAGACGCGTTGCGTCCGATCTGGATTCCAGCCAGTGCGTTCGGTAATTGCAGATCACCATGCTTGCCATCATAAATATGATTGCCGCTGGTATCACTGTGGGGACAGCCCCAATCGCGACAGCGCCGAGGAACAGCAAATGCAGAAAAAGCACAACCCCCGTGATTCTCGCCACATGCCACAGGAGCGCGCGCGTTTCCATCACCGGCACGTCACCTGCTTCAATTCGCTTTCGGGGAATTCCGGTTTCAGGCGGTACAGGGCTTCGGTTTTGTTGGGGGGGACGTTGGTGATGGAGAGCATGGACAGGCGGCCTTCCTGGTGGCGCGCGGTTTTGGTTGCGTCGTTGATGCCGCGGGCGCGCATTTCGTTTACGAGTTTTTCGGCGAGGCTTTCGTCCTTGAATACGCCGATGGAGATGGCGTTGCGCCATTGCGCGTCGTCCTTGAGGATGAAGGTGTCGTTGACGCCCAGGCCGTGCAGTTCTTCGTTGCGTTTTTGCGCGGCTTCGAGGCTGGCGAGCGGCGGGATATAGACCCAGTAGCGCGTGGCTTCGCGGTCGGTGACGATTTCCGTGCGGTAGCTCACCTTCAACTCTTTCACGGCTTCGCGCGCTCTTTCAATGTATTTTTCGGTGAAATTGCCCCATTGGTAACACGTCGGGCCGGTGGCGATTTCCGCTTGTTGTTCCTTCAACGGTGCAGGCGCGGACGATTCGGTTTTGGGCAGCGATTCCACTTCTTCCGGCGCGAGCAATTTCATTCTTTCCGGCGCGATTTGCTCGTGGCCGGGCGGTATGTTTTCGCTCACCGGCTCGCTCAATTTGATCCAGCCGAACAGCAACACATTGGCGACCAGAAGCAGCCAAAATAATTCTTTCCATTTCATGGCGTCGTTTTCTCCAAAAATAGCAGGCCGCGCAAAACCAGATGCGGGATGATGAGCGGCTCTTCCCCACTTTTTTCCGGTGGAGGAAGAGAGGAACAATTTAGCACATCCGCGAGCATGTCCGCGTCGCCGCCGCTCAGGATGAGGCGCGGCGCGCGACCTTCGTGTTGCGCGAGCATTTGTTCCATGTGCCGCACCGCGCCCATGGCGGCGGCGAGCAGGCCGCTTTGCGCCGCGTCGGCGGTGGATTGCGGAAAGTCGCGCCATTCGCCGGTCGGCAGCGCGATGACCGAAGTGCCGCGCGCAAGCGCATCGCGCATCATGCCCATGCCGGGGACGATCAATCCACCGAGAAATTCGCCTTGCGCGGACAAGGCATCCACCGTCATGGCCGTGCCTGCGTTCACCACGACGCAGGGCGCGTGATGAAGATTCCACGCGGCGATCAGCGCCGCCCAGCGGTCGCTGCCCAACGTTTCCGGCGCGTGATAACCATTGCGTACACCGCACGCCGCCGCTTGCGGTTTGATCCATCGCGCAGGCAGATTCAGCGCGTTCAGCACGCGTGAAAGTTGCGTTGCCACGACTTCGCCCGCGACGCAGGACACCACTGCGCGACTTGCGCCATGCGCGTTTTTCAGTTGTTCCTCCAGCGCAGTCGGATCACGATTTTCCGCCGCGCCGGTTTGCGTCAATTGTCCCGCGTCGTCGAACACGCCCCATTTGACGCGCGTGTTTCCGGCATCCAGCGCAAGTATCATGCGGCAGCCCTCAGGCTGATCTCGCCCGCGGTGAAACGCTGCACGCCTTGCGCCGCGCGCACCAGCAACGCGCCGTCGGCGGCCACGTCTTGCGCGACACCGTCAATCTCGCGACCATCCGGCAGCAGCAGACGCACGGCGGCATTGTGATAAGCGTGATGCGCGATCCATTCGTCGCGCAGCGGCTCAAATCCGCCGCGCTCAAACAGCGCCAGCACATCGGCCAGATGCCGCAGCAACGTCGCGAGCGCGACATCGCGCTGCACTGGCACATCCAGCAATTCCTGCAAGCTCGTCGCAGGTTGCGCGATGGCGCGGCGCGTTGCTTCCGACAGGCGCAGGTTGAGGCCGATGCCGATCACGGCGGCGCTCGCGCCATCCATGTCGCCTTGCAATTCGATCAAAATTCCCGCGAGTTTTTTGCGGCCGCTCACGATGTCGTTCGGCCATTTGAGTTGCGCTTTCGTCGCGCCCAATTCACGCAGCGCGCGGATGAGCGCGACGCCGACCGCAAGGCTCAAACCCGACAACGCGCCCGCGCCGCAATCAAAACGCCACAGCACCGAAAACGTCAAACTGTCGCCCAGCCCCGTCTGCCAAGCGCGACCGCGCCGACCGCGTCCGGCAGTCTGCAATTCCGTGATGACGCAGGTCGCGTGGGGCGCGCCCTCGGCGGCGGCGCGCATGAGGTGGCTGTTGGTGGATTCCATGCGGTCGTGGATTTCCAGCGTGTAGAGATTCGCGTGATCGGCAAGCAATGCGCGCAGTCGCTCGCGGTCGAGAAAATTCACCGGCTCCGGCAAACGATAGCCCTTGCCGCGCACGGAAAACAGCCGCACGCCGTGCGATTCGGCATCGCGCAAAGCATTCCACACCGTCGCGCGCGTCACGCCGAACTGCGCGGCCAGCGCCTCGCCCGACCGAAAATGACCATCGGAAAGCAGGCGCAAAATGGGAAAAGTCAGGGAATTCATCGGCATGATTATAACTTCCCTCAAGCGAAAGGCGGGCGAACCCACCCTTTCCCGCTTGCGGGAGAGGGAAGAACAAAACTCTCACCGGAGAGGAATCAAGCCCGTTTTTTCGGCGGTAGCAAATCTGTGATTGTGCCTTCGGCCATTTCTGCGGCGAAGCAGATGGTTTCGGACAGGGTGGGGTGGGCGTGGATGGTGAGGCCGAGGTCTTCGGCATCGGCGCCCATTTCGATGGCGAGCACGGTTTCGGCGAGGAGTTCGCCTGCGTTGGGGCCGACGATGCCTGCGCCTATGACGCGGCGCGTGTCTTTTTCGAGGATGAGTTTGGTCATGCCTTCGGTGCGGCCTATGGAGAGGGCGCGGCCGCTGGCGATCCAGGGGAAGGCGGCTTTTTCGATTTCCATGCCTTTGGCTTTGGCATCGGTTTCGCTCACGCCCGCCCAGGCTACTTCGGGGTCGGTGTAGGCGACGGAGGGGATTGCGAGCGCCTGAAATTCGACCTTGTGACCGGCGATGACTTCCGCCGCGACTTTGCCTTCGTGCACGGCTTTGTGCGCGAGCATGGGCTGGCCTACGATGTCGCCGATGGCGTAGATGTGCGGCATGTTGGTGCGTTGTTGTTTGTCCACGGGGATGAAGCCGTATTCGTTGACGAACACGCCGGCTTTGTCCGCGCCTATGTTTTTGCCGTTGGGGCGGCGACCGATGGCGACGAGTACTTTGTCATACACTTGCGGTTCTGCGGCTTGCTCGCCTTCAAAGATGACGTGGATGCCGTCTTTTTTCGGTTCGAGTTTGGAAACTTTGGTTTTGAGCATGATTTTCTCGAACCGTTTTTCCATGCGTTTGTGCAGCGGTTTGACGAGATCGCGGTCGCAGCCGGGGATGAGGCCGTCGGACAATTCGACCACGCTCACTTTGCTGCCGAATGCGTCATACACCGTGCCCATTTCGAGGCCGATGATGCCGCCGCCGATGACCAACATGCGCTTGGGCAAGCCTTCCAGCGCGAGCGCGCCGGTGGAATCCATGATGCGCGGATCATTCTTGTGTTCGTCCGCGAGGCCGGGCATTTTGGTTGCTTGCGAACCGGCGGCGATGATCGCGTTGTCGAAAGAAACCGTGGTGATTTTTCCATCCGCGCCGGTCACGGCGATCTGGTTCGCGCTGACAAATTCGCCGCGCCCGTTGACCACGGTCACGTTGCGCTGTTTGGCGAGCTGGCTCAAACCGCCGGTCAGTTTGCCGACCACATCTTTTGATTTCCAGTTTTTGAGTTTTTCGAGATCAATTTTCGGCGCGCCGAAACTGATGCCGTGCTCCGCCATTTCTTCCGCTTCGGTAATCACTTTGGCCGCGTGCAGCAAGGCTTTGGACGGAATGCAGCCGACATTGAGACACACGCCGCCCAAGGTGGGATAACGTTCGACCAGCACAACTTTTTTGCCGAGATCGGCGGCGCGAAATGCGGCGGTATAGCCGCCCGGCCCCGCGCCCAGCACGAGCACTTCGGCGTGCATGTCGGACGCGCCGCTTGCAGGAACTGGAGCCGGAGCTGCAACCGGCGCGGCAACGGGAGTCGCTACCGGAGCCGGGACATCCGCTTTCTTCGTTTCCGTTTTTTCCGCCGTCGCGGTTTCCAGCGTCAATATCGTCACGCCTTGCGAAACCTTGTCGCCGACTTTGACCTTCACGGTTTTGACGACACCCGCGTGGGTGGAGGGAATATCCATCGAAGCCTTGTCGGATTCCAGCGTGATGAGGGAATCGTCCACCGCGACGGCATCGCCGGGTTTGACGTGGACTTCGATGATGTCCACAGAGTCGAAATTGCCGATGTCCGGCACGTTGATTTCAATGGTTTGGCTCATGGTTCTGTTTCCTGTTTGTTAGCGTTGCTGCCCCGCACTCTCCCCATTTGCCACGCAAACAGGGAGGATCTCAAATCCGTCACAGCAACAAGCGGCGCACGTCGGAAAGCATGACGCGCAAGTGGCTGGTGAAGCGCGCGCCGTCGGCGCCGTCTATCACGCGATGGTCGTAGGAAAGCGACAGCGGCAGCATGAGGCGCGGCTCGAACGTTTTGGTTTTCGCGTCCCACACCGGCTCGATGGCGGAGCGCGAAACGCCGAGTATCGCCACTTCCGGGCAGTTGATGATGGGCGTAAATGCGGTTCCGCCGATGCCGCCCAGGCTGGAAATGGTGAAGCAGCCGCCTTGCATTTCCTCGATCTTGAGTTTGCGTTCGCGCGCTTTTGCGGAAAGTTCGCCGAGTTCGCGCGCGATGTCCAGCACGTCTTTCTGGATCACGTCGCGGATCACCGGCACGACGAGTCCGTCCGGCGTGTCGCAGGCGAAGCCGATGTTGAAATATTTTTTGAGGATCAACTCGCCGCCGTCGGCGGAAAGCGAGGCGTTGAAATCGGGATAGGCGCGCAGCGCGTTGGCTGCGGCTTTCATGAGGAAGGCGAGCATGGTGAGCTTGACGCCGCGCTTGCCCGCTTCGTCCTGCATGGATTTGCGGAAATCTTCGAGATCGGTGATGTCCGCCGCGTCAAACTGCGTGACATGCGGCGCGGTGACCCAGTTGCGATGCAGATTCGCGCCGGAAATTTTCTTGATGCGCGGCAATGCCTGACGCTCAACTTCGCCGAACTGCGTGAAATCAATATCCGGCATCGCCAGCACGGAAAGCCCCGCGCCGCCCGCCGCCGATTCGCCGCGCGGACGCGAAAGCTCGTTCTTGATCCACGCGGTCACATCTTCTTTTGTGATGCGGCCTTTCGCGCCGCTGCCCGCGACACGCGCGAGATCCGCGCCGAGTTCGCGCGCGAATTTGCGGACGGACGGACTCGCGTGCGGATTTTTTCCGGGCGCGAATTCAACACGCGCGGCGACCGGGTTGGGCGTGCTTTGCGGTTGTATCGGCTTGGGTACTTCGGGCACATTGCGCGAAGGCGGCGGCACTTCAACATTGGCGACCTTGTTGACCTGCGGCGTGACCGCGACCGGCTCGGCGGATTTGGCGGCTTCGGCAGACACCAGCGCGATCAGCCCGCCTTGCGAAACCTTGTCGCCGACCTTGATCTTTACTTCCTTGACGACTCCCGTGACCGGCGAGGGAATATCCATCGAGGCCTTATCGGATTCCAGCGTGATAAGCGCGTCGTCCTGTTTGACGGCATCGCCCGCCTTGATATGCACCTCAATGACATCAACGGATTCAAAATTGCCGATGTCGGGCACGTTTACTTCAATAACCTGGCTCATGGTGATCCTTTAGATTAGAGCGTTTTTGATTACTCATTTGTCAGACCCTCACCCCAACCCTCTCCCACGAGTGGGAGAGGGAGAGGGAGAACTTCTGCGGCTCTCTCCCACCAATGAAAGAAGGAGAACTTCGCGCAGTTCCCTCTCCCGCTTGCGGGAGAGGGGCAGGGGTGAGGGTTAGGCGCAATCATTTCTAAGCCGCCACCGGGTTCGGTTTGTCGGCATCTATGCGGTATTTTTTGATTGCTTCCGATGCTTTGGAGGCGGGCAGTTTGCCGTCGTCGGCGAGCGCCTTGAGCGCGGCGAGCACAACGTAATGTCTGTCCACCTCGAAATGTTTACGCAGCGCCTCGCGGCTGTCCGAGCGGCCGAATCCGTCCGTGCCGAGCGCGACAAAACGTTGCGGCACAAATTCGCGTATCTGGTCGGCAAATGCCTTCATGTAATCAGTGGAGGCGATGATCGGGCCTTCGGCTTTTTTGAGGCATTGTTCGACATGGCTTTCGCGCGGCTTTTGCTCGGGATGCAGCATGTTCCAGCGATGCGTTTCCAGTCCGTCGCGGCGCAATTCGTTGAAGCTGGTCGCGCTCCACACATCGGCGGAAACGCCCCAATCCTTTTCCAGCAATTCGGCGGCGGCGATCACTTCACGCAAGATCGTGCCGCTGCCCATCAACTGCACCTTGGCGCCTTTGGTCTTGGATTTGCTCAGGGAATACAGCCCCTTGATGATGTCTTTTTCCGCGCCCTTGGGCATTTCCGGGTGGCTGTAATTTTCGTTCATCAGGGTGATGTAATAGAACACGTCCTCCTGATTTTGCACCATGCGGCGCAGGCCGTCCTGAATGATGACGGCGACTTCATAGGCGAAAGTCGGATCGTAGGAAACGCAGTTGGGAATGGTTGCGGCGAGCAGATGGCTGTGGCCGTCCTCGTGTTGCAAACCTTCGCCGTTCAGCGTGGTGCGTCCTGCGGTTCCACCCAGCAAAAATCCGCGCGCGCGGCTGTCGCCCGCCGCCCAGGCGAGATCGCCCACGCGCTGGAAGCCGAACATCGAATAATAAATGTAGAACGGAATCATCTGCGTGCCCGTGACGCTGTACGAGGTCGCGGCGGCGAGCCAGGACGAAAACGCGCCCGCTTCGTTGATGCCTTCTTCCAGAATCTGCCCGGCTTTGGATTCCTTGTAATACATCACCTGATCGGAATCCACCGGCTCGTAAAGCTGGCCGACGGACGAGTAAATCCCGAGCTGGCGGAACATGCCTTCCATGCCGAAAGTGCGCGCCTCGTCCGGCACGATGGGCACGACGTATTTGCCGATTTCCTTGTCCTTGACCAGCGTGGAAAGAATACGCACGAACGCCATCGTGGTCGAAATTTCGCGTTCGCCGGTCGCGCTGAGCATGTTCTCGAACGCGGCCAGTTCCGGCGTTTGCAGCGCGTTCCCCTTGCGGCGACGCGCGGGAACGTAGCCGCCCAGCGCGGCACGGCGCTCGCGCAGATATTGCATTTCCGGGCTGTCGTCGGCGGGACGGTAAAACGGCAGCGTTTCCAGATCGGCGTCGGAAAACGGCAGATCGAAACGATCGCGGAACGCCTTGAGCGAATCGTGATCCATGCCTTTTTGCTGGTGCGTCGGATTTTGCGCTTCGCCCGACGCGCCCATGCCGTAACCCTTGATGGTCTTGGCCAGAATCACGGTCGGCTGCCCCGTGTGTTTGGTGGCTGCGGCATAGGCCGCATAAACCTTGTGCGGATCGTGGCCGCCGCGATTGAGCCGCCAGATATCCGCGTCGGACATGGCCGCGACCATCTCCTTGAGCGCGGGATATTTGCCGAAGAAATGCTCGCGCGTGTAAGCGCCGCCCTTGGCTTTGAAATTCTGGTATTCGCCGTCCACCGCTTCTTCCATGCGCTGCTTGAGCAGGCCGTCCTTGTCCATCGCGAGCAGCGGATCCCAATACGAACCCCAGATGACCTTGAGCACATTCCAGCCCGCGCCGCGAAAACCGGCTTCGAGTTCCTGAATGATTTTGCCGTTGCCGCGCACCGGGCCATCAAGACGTTGCAGATTGCAGTTGATGACGAAAATCAGGTTATCCAGATTTTCACGCGCGGCGAGCGAAATCGCGCCCAGCGATTCCGGCTCATCCATTTCGCCGTCGCCGCAGAACACCCACACCTTGCGGCCTGACGTGTCGGCGATGCCGCGATCGTGCAAATACTTGAGGAAACGCGCGGTATAAATGCCCTGCAAGGGTCCCAGCCCCATGGATACAGTCGGGAACTGCCAGAAATCCGGCATGAGCCACGGATGCGGATACGAAGGCAAACCGTGACCGCCGGTTTCCTGACGGAAATTTTCCATCTGCTCTTCGGTCAGCCGCCCCTCGACAAAAGCGCGCGCGTAAATGCCGGGCGAGGAATGCCCCTGAAACATCACCAGATCACCGCCGAATTTGTCGTTCGCCGCGCGGAAAAAATGATTGAAGCCCACGTCGTACAACGTCGCCGCGGATTGAAAACTCGCGATATGCCCGCCCACGCCCGGCGATTTCGCATTGGCGCGCATCACGGTCACAATCGCGTTCCAGCGGATCAACGCGCGTATGCGACGCTCCATCGCGGAATCGCCCGGCAGCTTTTCCTGCAAGTGAACGGGAATGGTGTTGAGATAAGCCGTAGTCGCGTTGTAAGGCAGATACGCGCCGGAACGACGCGCCTTGTCAATCAACTGCTCCAGCAAAAAATGCGCGCGCTCGGTTCCCTCCTGCTCCAGCACCGAGGCGATGGCATCCAGCCATTCCTGCGTTTCCTGCGGATCAATATCGGGGGTGGGTTGGGTCATTGTGGCTCTCCTGAAGCGCGAATTGTTGGTTATCGAATCACGCTGGGCATAAAAGCCGCTATCTTCGCGATTTTGGCGGTTTCGGTCAAGTTTGGGATTCGCATTTAACTCCCCTTCACCGCAGGGGAATTAAAAAACCGGGCGGGTTTGAAACCCGCCTCTACGCAACCTCTTTTTTGCGAAGATGTGGGCAGCCGCCACAGCTTATAATGCAAACAAGCAAGTCACCCAAAGGAATCCCCATGCTCCCCACGCTCGTGTCAAACAAAGCGCCCCTGACCGAAAAAGAATCCGGCAAGGCCACGCATCTTTTATTTGTGCTGCCCGCGCGACGTCCCGATGCGTTGCCGTTCGCCGCGACGCTGGAGGTCGCGCTCAAGCGGCGCAAGGAAAAATACGACGATCTCGCGAAAACGCCGCTGTGCGCCGATTTGCCCAACGGCGGGCTTGGCGTGTGGGTGGTGTTGAAGGACAAACTTTCCGCATTTGAGCGCCACACGATTTTACGCAAGGCGGTTGTCGAGTTGTTGAATGAGCAGCCGGAGCAACTCACCATCGCCGTGGCGGGCAGCAAGTCGGAACGCGAAATCGCGGCGCGGGCGGCGGCTTATGTCGCGCTGGTCAACGGCGCGCAACTTCCGCAGCGCAAGAAAAAAGACGCGCGGCGCGCGCTTAAAAAAATCGCGCTGTTCGGCGCGGAAGGCGATCTCGCGTTGCCGCAGGCGCTGGCCGAGGGCAACACGCTCACGCGCAGCCTCACCACGCTGCCACCCAATGAACTCACGCCCGAGAAATACCGCGAACGCATCGCGGTGCTTGCGAAGGAAAATGGTTGGAAGCACGAAGAATATGACATGAAAAAACTCCGCAAGCTCGGCGCGGGCGCGTTTATCGCGGTGGCGCAAGGTTCGGCGCAAGACGACGCGGCCATCGTGCGGCTGACGTATGCGCCGAAAAAAGCGAAACAAAAATTCGCGCTCGTCGGCAAAGGCATCTGCTTTGACACCGGCGGGCACAATCTCAAACCCGCGCGTTATATGCACGGAATGCACGAAGACATGAACGGCTCCGCCGTCGCGCTCGGCATTTTGCTCGCCGCAACGCGCCTGAATCTGCCGCTCAACATCGAGGTCTGGCTCGCCATCGCGCAAAACCATCTCAGCCCCAACGCCTACAAACAAAACGACGTGGTCACCGCGCTCAACGGAACCACCGTGGAAATCATCCACACCGACGCGGAAGGTCGCATGGTGCTCGCCGACACGCTCACGCTCGCCTCGCGCGCGAAGCCGGATGTCATGCTGGATTTCGCCACGCTCACCGGCAGCATGGTCACCGCCGTAGGAACCCGTTGCAGCGGCGTGATCGGCAACCGCCCGGAACTGCTGCAACAAGCCGTGGAAACCGGCAGACAAAGCGGCGAACGCCTCTGCGCTTTTCCCTTTGATGAAGATTACGAAAGCGACCTCGACAGCAAAATCGCCGACATCAAACAATGCACACTCGACGGCGAAGCCGACCACATCCTCGCCGCAAGATTCCTCGCCAAATTCATCGAACACGACACGCCCTGGCTGCACGTTGACCTCGCCGCCAGCAACCACAAAGGCGGCCTGGGCGCCGTCGCCAGCGACACCACGGGGTTTGGTGTCGCGCTCGGCATTGCCTTGCTGCAAAAGTTTGGCAAGATGTGATTTTCTTTCGGAGAAGCGGTGCGCGAATTGCGCGAAGTCGGGGAAAGGATGCGGGAATGCGCGCTCAATGCGCTGCCTGAGTACAGGAAGTTGTTGACGGGACGCGAGGATTTGTAAATTACGCGGGGCGGTTTTGCGCTTAGGCGGCTTTGGCGACGGTTTTCAGCTTGTTCCGGGTGTGCTCATGGATGTGCGCCTTGTACAGCCGCAGCGATTTCTGCTCGGACTTTGTCAGCATTCTCGGTGCGGATGAGGTATCGTGCTTCAGATTCTGTAAGAAGCTCGAAACCGTAGCCGTAAGTTTGACGCCACCAGTTTTCAAGATCGTCTCCATGTTTGGCTCGCAACCCGGCGAGCGTTTCAGCAGCAAGCGCGAGTTTGGCGGAATAGTCTTTTCCCGTCAATACGGTAGCCAGCACGACATTGCCGCCATGTTGCTCGATATATCCGCGCAGATTCGCGAGTGTGCCACCTTGTCCGACGAAATCATCAACCAGCAAATAATCTCTTTCACGCTCCACATGGCCATCAAATAGCGCGGGCGTGGCCAATCGTCTGAAACCGGATGAACCTGTGTGTCCGACGCGGTTGATCTGCGCGAGATCTGCATCCAGCGGCAGATCCAAAGATTCCGCGATATAAGCGGCCATCACTTCCGGGATGACGTTCACGCCCATGTTTTCGACCGCCTGCACAGCAGCGACGACAGGTAATTTGCCGACCAATCTTCGGCGCAGGATGTCGAGCGCCTCCTGCGGCATACAGTCTTGAACCAGACGTAATGCGGCATCAATGTCGCCGGTTTTTGCCGATGTGTAGCATGGATGCTTTTTGACGGCAGATTCGGTTGCCTGGATGACCACATCGGGGAAGTTGCCCCACAGGGCGCGTTTTGGTTTGACCTCGCTCAAATTCTTGTCTCCGCAGCTTGTACCGCATTGTAATCCATAGCCGTTACTGCAATTGTCCAAGATGCAACCTTCGTAATTTCGGCGCGAGTTTTGCGGTCGTGGCGACGATGCCGAGTGTCATCATGCCGCCGAAGATGACGGAGGGAATCAGTCCCATCAGGCGCGCGGCGACGCCGGATTCAAATTCGCCGAGTTCGTTGGAGGAGCCGATGAAGATGCCGTTGATGGCGGCGACGCGGCCTCGCATGATGTCGGGTGTCATGAGTTGCATGATGGTGCTGCGTAGCACCACGCTGACGCCGTCGCATGTGCCCGAGAGCAGGAGCATCATGGCGGCGAGCCAGAAGTTGAGGAAGTGCGCGGAGAGCGCGAATCCGATGATGCACAGGCCGAATCCGGCGACGGCGGCGAGCAGCCAGCGCCCCGCGTGTTTGTCGAGCGGGTGGCGTGCGAGATAAATGCCGGTGGCGATGGAGCCGATGGCGGGCGCGGCGCGCAGGAAGCCGAGCGCCTCCGGCCCCAGGTGGAACACGTCGTCCACAAACGCGGGCAGCATTGCGACCGCGCCGCCGAACAACACCGCGAACATGTCCAGCGTCTGCGCGCCGAGCAGGATTTGATTGCCCGCGACGAAGCGCAAACCTTCGCCTATGCTTTTGAAAATCGGCGCGCTGGCGGCGGGCGGCGGCTCCTTGACGCGCAGCGAAAACAGCGTCACGGCGGCGGCCAGCGACAGCACGGCGGCGACGCCATAGGCCGCGCTTTTGCTGGCAAAGCCGACGATCAATCCGCCGAGCGCGGGGCCGATCACCAAGCCCGCCTGAAAAGCGGCGGAGCCGATTCCGGCGGCGCGCGCGTATTGCTCGCGCGGCAAAATCAGCGCGAACAGCGCGTTGTAGGTGGGCGCGAAAAATGCGCGCGCGAAGCCGTTCAGGGCGATGGAAACATAAATCCATGTGATCGGCGCGTTGACGATGAAGCCCGCCGCCACCGCCAGCAGCGTGAGCGCGTTGAAAATCAGCATCACGCACGCCACCACGCCGAACAAGCGGCGCGAGTGGTGGTCAATCGCATACCCGGCGAACAAGGCGCAACTGATGTAGGGGATGACTTCCGCGAGACCGATCAACCCAAGCGCGAGCTTGTCATGCGTGAGTTCGTAAATATGCCAGCCGACCACCACGCCGATGACCTGATACGCAAGCACGATCAAAACGCGATAAGCCAGCAGCTTGCGAAACGCGGAATTGCGTAGGGGTTGGGTATCCATTTTTGTTGCGGGCGCGGTTGGGTGGTATGCGATGAGGGACAAGTTTACAGCAGTCGGTTCGGAAAGGGCGCGGGGGTAGTATCTGTCGCCCGCACAGAATAAATATCGTCTCGCGCCGCGCTATTGTTGTCGGGCGGGTTTAAAACCCGTCCCTACGCATGGCTCGAAAAACTACCTTTCACTCCCAAAACACTTTCGCCCGCGTCAGCCGTTTCCAGTGGCGTTCAAAGCGCGTCAGGCGATATTCGTTGCGCGCGGCGCGCCAGCCGATGATGAGCAATCGGGCTTCGTGCAGTGCCGGGTTGGCGCGCGCGTCGTGCAGGGTGTCGAGCAGGCGGGCGGTGACTTCGAGATCGTTGAGTTCGCCCAGAAGTTCAAGCAATGGGGCGAGGCGGCGCAGGAAGCGCCGGGTGGATTTCGCGTCGTGCAGGTCGGCGAAAAATTCCGCCGCGTAGCGCAGTTTTTTGGCTGAGATGCGGAGCGCGTGGCGTTGTTCCGCGGACATTTCACGTTTGCCGCATTTGCGGAGTTGCCGGTAGCGGCGGGCGAGCAGGGCGCTTGCGTGGGTGTGAAGTTTTTGTTCGGCGGCGGGCGCTGCGCCTTCCGTCCATGCGGCGAGTCGCAGCAGCAGATGTTGGTAGCGTTGCGAATCGAGCGCGGCCAGTGTTTCCTGTCGCGCGGTTTGCGCCTGTTTGCGCGCGCGGCGTTTGATGTGCGCGAGTCCGGGATGCGCGAGCGATTCCGGCAGCGCGGGCAAAGTTTCTTCGAGCAGCACATCCAGATCGCGCGCCGCGCCCAGTGTGGCGGCGAGCCAGCGGATTTCGTTTTTCAGTGCGTCGGCGGGCGGCATGAAATCCGCGAACATCGCCATCACCGAGCGCATACGCCGCAACGCGACGCGCATCTGGTGGACGCCTTCGCTTTGTCCGTCCAGCACCGCATCGTGGTTGCCTTGCAGATGCGCGAGACATTCACGCAGCATTGCGCGGCAGGCTTCCGCAGGCGGCATGTCGCGCGTGAGGCGTATGTTTTCCGCGCGGCGTATTGCGGGCGGTTGCGGGCGATAATGCGCGTAACCGCGTTGCGCCTTGCTGATGTTTTCGATGTGGAAGGGGATGTCTTGCAACAACGTGAGCGCAAATTCAAACAGATGCGCCGGTGCGCCGGATTTGAGTTCCAGTTCGATTTCGCAGATCGGTTCGCGTTGTTCGCCGACAATCAGATCGCCCACGTCCAGCGCCAATTCGATTTTGGTTTCGCCGTCATCTGATTGAAGTTGCCATTCGGTGCGGCGCACGTCGGTGGTGAAAATCGGGCGCAGCGCCGCGCGCAGTTCGGGGCGGTCGAAAATTTTGGTGAGCGCGGGGTCGGTGATCTTGCTGAAATCCGGCGAGCCGCGCGCGATGATGTCTTCCCATTCCGCGCGTTGGTGCAGTCCCGCGAGCGCGTGTCCCGCGCTTTTGACGGCCTGAAACCATTGGCCGGACATGCGGCGCACGCGCAGGCTGAGGTCGGCGTCGAGCAAGGCGAGATCGGGCGTGTCGTAATAAATGCTCACGAGGCGGCGCGTGACGGGTTGCGCGGTTTTGAGCGCGGGATGCCGCCGCAAACGCGGCAGATCGGCGGCGCGGACGCGCAGCTTGAGTTCGATTTCGTCAGGCATTTTTCAGCGATTTGGTCAGCCAGCGCAACAGCGGTGCCCATTGTTCCAGATCGCGCTCAACCTGCGACGGGCGGATGTCGAACAGGCTCGCGCCCAGCTCGGCGGCCAGCATGTAAACCTGCGCGTCGCGCAGCGTGGTCGGCACGTCAAAATCATTCACGCCGTTCAGATATTCTTCCAGCGCGGCGGCGGAATTGGTGAGCGCGCGCACGCGCATACCGACCAGCGCGACGGCGACATTGCCGCGACGGATGGTTTTTTCCTCGCGCAACACGCCGAGAAAATCTTCGGTTGCGGCGAGATCAAACGCGGAAGGTTGCATGGGTACGATGATCGCGTCGGCCTGTTTGATCGCCTCCGTGAGTTTGTCGTCGCGCAGCCCGGCGGGGGAATCCATGACGACCCACTCCGCGCCGGAATCGGCGGATTTGTGTTTGCGTCCGTCCACGCCGTGTATGCGCGGCAAATGATCGGGGCGGCGTTGCAGCCAGGCGAGCGAGGATTGTTGCCGGTCGAGATCGGCCAGCGTCACGCGCCGTCCGCGTGTGGCGAAATAACCGGCGAGATTGGTCGCCAGCGTGGTTTTTCCGCTGCCTCCCTTGGGGTTGGCGATCAGCACGGTACGCATGTTCATTCCTCCAGCAATTCGGGCGTCAACGCGGCCTTGAGCGCGATTTCGCCGCGCCGCGCGGCGAACCACCATATCGCGCCCTTTTGCGTATCGAGCGAATAATCGCGACTTCTCAGCACGATGGAGGCGATTTCGCCCAGCGTCGGCTGATGCCCCACGATCAGCGCCGCGCCTTCGCCCTGCGGCCATCCGGCGGCGGCCAGAATCGCTTCCGGCGACGTGTCCGGGGCAAGCGCATCCAGCGTGTTAAAATCCAGCCCGAGCGCCTCGGCGGTTTGCTGCGTGCGCCGGGCGGGGCTGACCAGAATGCGCGTGTTTTGCGGCAGACGCGGCTTGAGCCAGGCCGCCATCCGTTTCGCCTGATGCCGTCCCTTTTCGGTCAGCGCGCGCTCCATGTCGGGATAAGTGTCTTCCGCTTCCGCGTGTCGCCACAGAATGAGTTCCATAAAAGTGTCTTTTCAAATGAGTTGATAAATACTAGCGCAAAATTTGCCAAAAATTATGAATTACGCTTTGCATTGTCATTTGTTGCTCCCGATACGCGGCGTGGAAAGCGCGCCATTGACGGCGTTGCTGCGCTACGCGAGGCGGAAAGGCGAGTCGCCGGATTACGAAACCTGGCTGTGCGCGCGCTACGGCGTGACGCGGCTGGAAGCATCGGCGGCCTATGCCGCGCTGGGCGACGGTTTGCCCGCTGACGAAGGGTGGTGGTTTTGCGCCGACCCGGTTTCGCTGGTGATGCAGGGCGACGATTTCACGCGCCGCGCCGCGCCGAAAACGCTGCAACTCGCGCAGGCGCAACGTTTGGCGGATGCGTTGAACGCGCATTTCGACGCCGACGGCATGAAATTTTATGTGGCCGCGCCGCGCCGCTGGTATTTGCGAATGACGCAGCAACCGCCGCATCCGCCCTGGCCGTTCGCGGAGCCGCTGCTCGGCGCGAGCACGGAACCGTCCGCGCCGACAAATGCGGAATTGCGCTGGAAGCGCCAACTCAGCGAATTGCAAATGCTGCTGCACACGCATCCGGTCAATGCCGAGCTGGAAGCGCAGGGCGCGTTGCCGGTGAACAGCGTGTGGCTGTCCGGCGGCGGCGCATTGGCGCGGGGGGAACATCCCGGTTTTGAAACCTGGGCGGACGAGGCGTTGCCGCGCGGCCTGGCGTTGGCGCACAACCGTTTTTGCTTCGCCTTGCCGCCCACGGCGGACGAGTGGATTGCGCGGGCGCAGCAAGAGGCGGCCGACAACGATTTTGCCTTGACTTACATTGATGACTGGGCGGCGCGTTTGGCGGGCACCGAACATTTGGTCGCGCTGCCCGAATTGACAACCGAACTGGAACGCGCGTGGCTGCAACCCTTGCTCGCCGCCGTGCGTGAAGGCAAATTGGCATCGCTCACCCTGCATCTCGTCACGCCGCCCGCCACCCGTCGCGCGCCCGCTTTGGCGGACAATATGCGTGCGACCATCGCCGTGCCCGCGCCGCGCGTTTACAGTTACATGCTCACTCGCCGCGACTTCATGCGGTTCTGGCGGCGCGCGCATCCTCTGGGGTTTTATCTCGATGGGGCGACGGTGGAAAATGACTAACATCGTCGCCCGCGCCTACGACGAATCCCACGCGGAAACATTGCGCCGCGCGGGTCGTCATCCCGTGCTCGCGCGCATTCTCGCCGCGCGCGGAATTTTTTCGCCCGCGCAGTTGGAATGCGCGTTGGGCGGCCTTATCCCGCCGACGCAGATGAAAGGTCTCGCGCGCATGGCCGCGCTGCTCGCCGACGCCATCGCCGCGAAAAAACGTTTGCTGGTAGTCGCCGATTACGATGCCGACGGCGCGACGGCGTGCGCGGTGATGGTCAAGGGATTGCGCGGCATGGGCGCGGAGATTGCCTACATCGTGCCGAATCGTTTTGAATACGGCTACGGCCTCACGCCGGAAATCGTCGCGCTCGCGGCGGAGCAAAATCCCGACATCATCATCACCGTGGACAACGGCATCGCCAGTGTCGAAGGCGTGCAAGCCGCCAACGAACGCGGCATCGCGGTGCTGGTGACGGATCACCATCTGCCCGGCGACACGCTGCCGGACGCGGCCTGCATCATCAACCCCAACCAGCTCGGCTGCGCGTTTGCGAGCAAAAATCTCGCGGGCGTGGGCGTGGCGTTTTATCTCATGCTGGCCTTGCGCGCCGAGTTGCGCGCGCGCGGCGCGTTCGACGAAAAACTCAATCCGGCGGAATTGCTCGATCTTGTCGCGCTCGGCACGGTCGCCGACCTCGTGCGCCTCGACGACAACAACCGCATCCTCGTGGAACAAGGCTTGCGCCGCATCCGCGCGGGCAAGGCAAGTGCGGGCGTGGAGGCCTTGCTGCGCGTCGCCGGACGTGATCCGCGCCGCGCCACCGCGCAGGATTTCGCCTTCTTCGCGGGGCCGCGCCTCAACGCCGCCGGGCGCTTGCAGGATATGTCGCTCGGCATCGCCTGCCTGCTCGCGGAAAATTTGAACGAAGCAATGCAACGCGCGCGCGAGCTGGACGCGCTCAACCGCGAACGGCGCAGCATCGAAGCCGACATGCGCGAATCGGCGGAACTCAGCCTCGAAGAGATTGATCCCGGCGAACACTACGCGCTCAGCCTGTACGAACCGGAGTGGCATCAAGGCGTGATCGGCATTCTCGCCTCGCGCATCAAGGAACGCTTTCACCGTCCCGTGATCGCCTTTGCCCCCGGCGGCGACGGCCTGCTCAAAGGTTCGGGACGCTCGATTTCCAATCTGCATTTGCGCGACGCGCTCGATCTCGTCGCCAAACGTCACCCCGGCCTGCTGCTGAAATTCGGCGGACACGCGATGGCCGCGGGATTGACGATAGAAGAAGGCCGCTTCGCGAATTTCAAGGACGCATTCGAAGAAGTCGCGCGCGGCCTGCTCACCCCCGCCGACCTCGAAGCCGTCATCGAAACCGATGGCGCGATGGACGCGGCGGACATCAAGCTCGAACTCGCCGAGTTGCTGGAACATCAGGCATGGGGACAAGGCTTCCCCGCGCCGGAATTTGACGATGTTTTCCGCGTCGCCGAACAACGCATCGTCGGCGACCGCCACCTCAAACTCCGCCTCGAAAAATCAGGCCGCCATTTCGACGCGATCCTGTTTAACTGCATCGAAACCCTGCCGAAAAATATCCGCGCGATTTATAGGCTGGAAGTCAACGAATACAACGGCAACCGCAACGCGCAATTGGTGTTGCGGCATTGGGAGGCGGCATAGTTTCTTGCTGTTCTCCCTCTCCCGCTTGTGGGAGAGGGGTGGGGTGAGGGTGTCAAAATAAAATCCGTTCGTCCTGAGCCGTCATCCTGCGCGTAGTCGCAGGACGAAGGATGAACGCACATTTTCGGCAAAGCCAACTTGGTTTGGTCATGTAGGGTGAAGCTCTGCGAACCCCAACATGGCCAACGTTGAAATGTTGGGCATCGCTACGCTCAGCCCAACCTACGAAACTGCGGCATTGGGAGACAGCGAGGAAGAAGAGGTTATCTGGCGCAGTCCACCGCAAAGTAAATTTTGGTAAATTTCCCCATTGTTAAGCGGACATAAAGAAAACACGATTATCATGTCCGAAAATGCAAATACGGGAGTTTCGACATGCGTAATTTGAAATTGACATTCTGGGGCGGGTTGCTGTTGCTGGCCGCTCTTTGGGTTGCCGCCGAGCCTGCGATTTTTCAGGCGGCGACGTTTATGGATTGGCGCAAGCTCATGGTGCAGCTCACGGGCATCATCGCCGTCGGCTGCATGGGGTTTGCGATAGTGCTCGCGCTCCGTCCGCGCCGTTTGGAAAAGTGGCTGGCCGGTCTCGACAAAATGTATCGGCTGCACAAGTGGCTGGGCATTTCCGCGCTGGTGTTCGGCATCATGCACTGGCTGTGGGCGAAGGGGCCGAAGTGGGCGGTGGAATGGGGCTGGATGGAGAGGCAGGCGAAAGGAAAACGTCTTCCGCCCGACAATGTGATCGAGGCGTTTCTGACGCAATTTCGTCATACCGCCGAAAGCGTGGGCGAATGGGCGTTTTACGCCATTGTCGCGTTGATCGTGCTGGCCTTGCTCAAATGGTTTCCCTACCGCTGGTTTTACAAAACGCATCGCTTGATGGCGCTCGCGTTTCTGGCGTTCGCGTTTCACGCCGTGGTGCTGTTCAAGTTCAGCTACTGGGCTTCGCCGCTCGGCGTGCTGATCGCGGCGCTGGTCATTACGGGCGTCGTGGGCGCGTTCGTGTCACTCGCGCACCGCATCGGCCAATCCAACAAAGTGCAGGGCGAGATCGTGGCGATGCGCTATTTTCCCGGCGTGCACGCGCTTTCCATCGAAACCACAGTGAGCGGCTGGCCGGGACATGCGCCGGGTCAGTTTGTGTTCGCCACATCCAGCGAATCGGAAGGCGCGCATCCTTACACCATCGCCTCCGGCTGGGATCCGCAAAATCCCCGGCTGATGTTCGTGGTGAAAGAACTCGGCGACCACACCAACCATCTGCGCGAAAAACTCAAGATCGGCCAAAAAGTGACGATAGAAGGCCCTTACGGATGCTTCACCTTCGACGACGACAGACCGCGCCAAATCTGGATCGGCGGCGGCATCGGCATCACACCCTTCATCGCCCGGATGCAAACCATCGCCGGACGCGCGGAACGGAAAAACCAGACGATAGATCTCTTCCACACCACCGCCGATGTTGACGAAGATGCCTTCGGCAGACTCAAGGCCGACGCGCAATCCGCCGATGTGCGACTGCATCTGACCATAGACGACCGCGACGGCTATCTGACCGCCGCCAACATCCGCAACCTCGTCCCCGACTGGCGCGAAGCCAGCATCTGGTTCTGCGGCCCCGCCGCATTCGGCGAAACGCTAAAACGCGATTTCGCCGCGCAAGGTTTCCCGGTGGAAAAGCATTTCCATCAGGAAATGTTCAGTATGCGGTGAGGGAGATTCCTCAGACAATCAGCGCCGCCGCCACATGGCGTCCTTCCGCCATCAGGATATTCCAGGTGCGGCAGGCGGCGGCGGTGTCCATGCATTCGAGGCTGACGCCGATGTCCAGCAGGGGTTGCGTGAGGCGAGGATGGGGGAAGCGGTGGGTTGCGCCGGTTCCGAGAATCGCGACTTCGGGTTTGAGCGCGGCGATTTGCGCGATGTGCGCGGTTTGCAGATGGTCGAAATCGGGAACCGGCCAGTCGGTTTGCAGCAGGGCGGGCAGCACGATGAGGCTGGAGGTGTGGCGCGTTTCGTTGATTGTGACCCAGCCGTCACCGTAGCCGGTGATGAGATTGCGGCCTTCGGCGCGTGTGAGATGGAGTTTCATGGGATGCCTGCGTGTTTTGGATCCCTTGCATGATAAGGTAAAATCGCGCCTTTAACCTCGTGCGGGGAAAGATCGTGCAACCCATACTCAAATCTTCCAAACTTCACAACGTTTGCTACGACATTCGCGGGCCGGTGTTGCAGCGAGCGCGGGAGATGGAGGACGAAGGGCAGCGCATCATCAAGCTGAATATCGGCAATCCCGCGCCGTTCGGTTTCGAGGCGCCCGAGGAAATCGTGCAGGATGTGATCCACAATCTGCCGGATGCGTCGGGTTACAGCGATTCCAAGGGGCTGTTCGCCGCGCGTCGCGCGATTGTGCATTACACGCAGCAGAAGAATATCAAGGGCGTGACCACGGATGACGTGATCGTCGGCAACGGCGTTTCCGAGCTGATTGTGATCGCGATGAACGCGCTGCTCAACAACGGCGACGAGATTCTGGTTCCCGCGCCGGATTATCCGTTGTGGACGGCGGCGGTGAGTTTGTCCGGCGGCACGCCGCGCCATTATTTGTGCGACGAGCAATCGGGCTGGATGCCCGATCTTGCCGATATCAGGAGCAAGATCACGCCGGCCACGCGCGGCATCGTCATCATCAACCCCAACAATCCGACCGGCGCGTTGTATCCCAGGGAAATCCTCGAAGGCATCATCGCCATCGCGCGCGAACACGGGCTGGTTGTTTTCGCCGATGAGATTTACGACAAAGTGCTGTACGACGGCAACGAGCACACTTCCATCGCCTCGCTCGCGGACGATGTGCTGTTCGTCACCTTTAACGGCCTTTCCAAAAATTACCGTTCCTGCGGTTACCGCGCGGGCTGGATGGTGGTGTCGGGCGAAAAGCGCCACGCGACGGATTACATCGAAGGGCTGAACATGCTGGCCTCGATGCGCTTGTGCGCCAACGTGCCCGGGCAATTCGCGATTCAGACCGCGCTCGGCGGCTATCAAAGCATCAACGATCTGGTCGCGCCCGGCGGACGGTTGTGCCGTCAGCGCGACGTGGCATATGAAATGCTGACGGCGATTCCCGGTGTGACGTGCGTGAAACCGAAGGCCGCGATGTATCTCTTCCCCAAGCTCGATCCCAAGATGTACCCCATCGCCGACGATCAGCAATTCATCCTCGAACTGCTGCTGGAAGAGCGCGTGTTGCTGGTGCAAGGCACGGGTTTCAACTGGCCGCAACCCGATCATTTCCGCGTGGTGTTTCTGCCGAGCGTGGATGATCTCAACGAAGCAATAGGCCGCGTGGCGCGTTTTCTGGAAAATTTCCGCAAGCGCAACGGCGCGAAAAACTAATTGGTGATGAACAATATGAAACCCATGAATGCAGGCTTGTTAGGCATAGGCACCGTCGGCGGCGGCACGTTCACCGTGCTTGCGCGCAATGAACAGGAAATCACGCGCCGCGCCGGGCGGCCAATCCGCATCGTCAAAGTGGCGGATCGCGATCTCGCGCTCGCGCA
>JAITWS010000132.1 GCA_031285185.1 Methylobacillus sp. | reverse complement strand
CGGGGTTCACGTCCTTGAGCTTCATATCCACCGCAAGGCAACGCACGCCGTTTATCAGGCGCGGATTGAGATAGGGCGAATATTTCAGCTTGCGGTCGGGGCCGAAGGTCGCATAAGTGCTGCACATGCGATCCACCCAGTCGCTCGGGCGGAAAGGTTTGCCCGCGCGGGTCAGGCCTTCGATGATGATTTCGGTGCTCATAAAATGATGGGCAGATGGGTGGATGGGCGGATTATACGCCCATCCCGGATGCGGCGCTTATTTGCTTTCCACCACCACGTACTCGAACACCTTGACCACTTTTTGCACACCGCTGATGCCGCGCGCGATTTCAACCGCGTCGTCCGCCTCCTGCCGCGTGACCATGCCCATCAAAAATACCGTGCCCGCCTCCGTGACGACCTTGACGTAATTTGCGGGGAATTTGTTTTCCGTGAGGAAGGCGGCCTTGACTTTGGAGGTGATGAGCGCGTCATTGCTGCGGTCGCCCAGCGAGCTGGGCGCGCCGATCACGAGTTCGTTGGTCACGTTGCGGACATTGGTGATTTCCTTGCCTATGGATTCCGCCTGTTGTTTGCTGCCTTCGTCGGCGGCTTCGCCGGTGAGCAGCATGTTGCGGTTGTAGCTGGTGACATTGACGTGGATTTTGTCGCGCAAGGTTTTGCTGATCGCGTCGGAAGCCTTCCACTCAATCGCCTCATCGTCAATGTAAGCGCCCGAAGTGCGGCGATCCGCCGCCATCAGGCCACCGGCAGCAGCACCCCCGGCCACGACAGGAAAGCAGCCGCTCAATGTGGTGGATAGCAGAACGGCCACGAATATCAGTTGTAAAAAACGTGTCATTATTCAACTCCTAGCAGTAAACAATCAATGGAATCGCACAGACAATGCAGAATCAGCAAATACATTTCCTGAATGCGTGCGGTTGTTTCGTGGGGAACACCGATATGAATGTCGTTCTCCGACAAAAGTTCCATCAGGCTGCCGCCGTCCCCGCCGCTCATCGCCACCACGCGCATGTCGCGATCATGCGCCGCCATAATAGCATCAAGCACATTTTGCGAATTTCCGCTCGCGCTCATCACCAGCAAAACGTCGCCGGAATGCCCCAGCGCGAGAATCTGCTTGGCGAACACCTGCGAAAAACCGGAATCGTTGGCGATGGAAGTCAGCGTCGGATTGTCGGCGGACAAGGCCAGCGCCGCGAGGCCGGGGCGTTCCATGTCAAAGCGGTTCAACATGCGCGCCGCGAAATATTGCGCCAGCGCCGCCGAGCCGCCGTTGCCGCAGGTCAGCACTTTTTTGTCAACGAGCAACGCGCCCACAATCAGCGTCGCGGCTTCGGCAATGGGCGATGCCAGCAATTCGGCGCTCAACAACTTGAGCCGCGCGCTTTCCTCGAAATGGGCATGGATGCGAGACGTGAGATTCATGGTTTCAACCTTGTGCCGGTTTGGACGGCGCGTTCATGTTTGGAGATATTCCAAAGAGGCGGATGCGCATTATGCGTCAAAAGCATTTTTCAACCAGACGATTTTGTCGGCGGAGAGTTCGTCCAGCAGCACGGCATCGAAACGGCAGGAAGTCAGCCCGTGCAGCATGAGGTAATGTTCCGCCGCGCGCGTGAGTTTTTGCTGTTTGGCGCGTGTGATGCTCGCGGCGGCTCCGCCGAAGGCATCGTTGCCGCGCAAGCGCACTTCCACAAACACGGTTTGTTTGCCATCGAGCATGACGAGATCAATTTCACCGAAGCGGCAACGGTAATTCGCGGTCAGCAGTTTCAAGCCCTGCCGCTGCAACCAGACGGCGGCCAGTTGCTCGGCGGCGGCACCGTTTTTCGCGCTCATGCCACATTTCCGTTTTCGCGCAAGCGGGCTGCGTGTAAACTCGCAGGCATCATCAAAAAGGCCATCAAACATTGAGTCATAGCGGCACATTATATGTGGTAGCCACGCCGATTGGGAATTTGCGGGACATCACGCTGCGCGCGGTTGATGTGTTGCAGACGGCGGACATCGTGGCGGCGGAAGATACGCGCCACAGCGCGCATTTGCTGGCGCATCTGGGCATCAAGACCAAACTTGTTGCGTTGCACGAGCACAACGAACATCGCGCCGGGGAAAAGCTGATCGCGGAATTGCGCGCGGGAAAATCGGTGGCGCTGGTGAGCGACGCAGGAACGCCCGGCATCAGCGATCCGGGCGCGCTGTTTGTGCAACTCGCGCGGGAGGCGGGCATCACCGTCGTTCCGCTGCCCGGCGCGTGCGCGGCGGTGACGGCGTTGTCGGCGGCGGGTTTTGCCGCGCCGCATTTTTTGTTTTATGGATTTCTGCCCGCCTCCGGCTCGCAACGCAAAAAGGCGCTGGAAACCTTGCGCGATCAAGCGGCGACATTGGTATTTTACGAAGCGCCGCATCGCGTGGTCGAAAGCGCGCGCGACATGGCCGCGATGCTGGGCGAAAATCGCGCGATGCTGATCGCGCGCGAATTGACCAAAACTTTTGAAACCCTGCACCGCTGCGCCCTGGGCGAGGCGGCAAGCTGGTTGCTGGAAGACGACAACCGGCAACGCGGCGAATTTGTGTTGCTGGTGGAAGGCGCTCCTTCGCCGGATTCCGCAGAGATTGATGAAAACTCCGCGCGCATTCTCAAATTGTTGCTGGACGAATTGCCGCTTAAACAGGCGGTAAAATTGGCGAGCGACATTAGCGGCGCGAAAAAAAACGCGCTTTATGATTTGGCTCTGGAACTCAAATCCTTATGACCACTTTGACCATCACCCGCCCCGACGACTGGCATCTGCATCTGCGCGACGGCGCGGCCATGCGCGCCGTGCTGCCGGATACCGCGCGGCAATTCGCGCGCGCGATCATCATGCCCAATCTGCGCCCGCCGGTGACGACCACCGCGCTCGCGGAGGAATATCGCGCCCGCATCCTCGCCGCACTGCCCGTCGGTTTGCGCTTTGAACCGCTGATGACACTTTATCTCACCGACAACACTTCGGCGCGGGAAATCGAGAACGCCAAAGACAGCGGTTTCGTGCATGGCATCAAGCTCTATCCCGCAGGCGCGACCACCAATTCCGATTCCGGCGTGACCGATCTCGCGCGTTGTCGCGCGGCGCTCGCGGCGATGGAAAAGCACGGGCTGCCTTTGCTGGTTCATGCCGAAGTCACAGATGCCGATGTGGATGTGTTCGACCGCGAAAAAGTATTCATCGAACGCCACATGATCCCGCTTACCTGCGATTTTCCCGACCTGAAAATCGTGTTCGAGCACATCACTACACGCGAAGCCGCGCAATTCGTCGCCGACGCGCCCGCAACCGTCGGCGCGACCATCACCGCGCACCATCTGCTGATGAATCGCAACGCGCTTTTCAGCGGCGGCATACGCCCGCACCACTATTGTCTGCCCGTGCTGAAACGCGAAGAACACCGCAAGGCGCTCGTCGCGGCGGCGGTTTCCGGCAGCCCCAAATTTTTCCTCGGAACCGACAGCGCCCCTCACGCGAAATCCGCCAAGGAAACCGCCTGCGGTTGCGCCGGAATGTACACCGTGCACGCCGCCATCGAACTCTACGCCGAAGCCTTTGAAGCCGCCGACGCGCTCGACCAACTCGAAGCCTTCGCAAGTTTTCACGGCGCGGATTTCTACGGCCTGCCGCGCAATTCCGAAAAAATCACACTGACGCGCGAAACGTGGAACGTGCCGGAAACCCTGCCTTTCGGCGACGACACACTCGTGCCGTTGCGCGCCGGACAAAGCATGGGCTGGAAACTGTTAAAATAGCGCCCGAAGCTGGCCAGACAGTCGCCGCCCGCATTGCGCGGGGGGAGGAAAGTCCGGGCTCCGCAGAGCAGGATGATGGCTAACGGCCATACGCCGCGAGGCGAGGAACAGGGCCACAGAGACGAGCGTATTAAGTTACGGTGAAACGCGGTAACCTCCATCCGGAGCAAGACCAAATAGGCCGGCATCGGCGTGGCTCGCGCCGCCGGCGGGTAGGTCGCTTGAGCTTGCGAGTAATCGCACGCCTAGAGGAATGACTGTCCACGACAGAACCCGGCTTATCGGCCAGCTTCTTTTTTATTTTGTATGTCGCTACGGGGATGCGTGAGGTGTAGGGGCGGGTTTCAAACCCGCCCGCGCAGTTCTGCCCCATCACCGCAACAAAACCGCCTTTCCCGTCCCCGCCGATTCCAGCACCGCGTTAATTACCCGGCAATTTTCCCGCGCGTCGTCCAAGGTTAGCAAAGGCGCGGTTCCGTTCAGAATGCAGTCGCTGAAATGTTCGATTTCCAGAGTGAAGTGGTTGGCGACGGGGAGTTGTTCGGTGTGATTTTGGCCGTCGTCTGTCCACCATGAGACGAAGGGCGTGTCGCCCGGCAGTTGCCAGGCGGCGTGGCATTTGATGCCGCCTTTGGTTCCGATGATGGTGTATTCGGATTGTCGTGAGCATTCAAAGCTCACGTCGAAACGCGCGTGGCGGCCATCGCCGAAATCGAGGATGCCGCTGGTGCTGATGTCCGCGCCGCTTTCCACATATTTCGCGAGCGCGGTCACGGCTTTGGGCGGGGTATCGAACCACAGGCGCGCGGAGTGAATTGCGTAGGGGCCGATGTCCCACATCGCGCCGCCGCCCGCGCTTACGTCCAGCGCGAGACGGTACAAACGCGCGGGGCGCATCATAAAGGAATAGTGGGCGTTTATTGCGCGGATTTCACCGATGAGGCCGGAATCCAGAATCTCCCGCACGCGCGCGTGTTGCGGGTGAAAGCGGTACATAAAACCTTCCATCACCGTGACCTTGGCGGCGCTTGCGGCGCGGGCGATGGCATCTATATCTTCAACGCGCAGTGCCATCGGTTTTTCGATCAACACATGCTTGCCCGCGCGGATTGCGCGCAACGCCCATTCCGCGTGCTCGTGATTCGCCATCGGCAGATAAACGGCTTGCACATCGGCATCTTGCAACAGGGCTTCCGGCGTGGCGTGAACGGTCACGCCGGAAAGCCCGGGCGCGTATTTCCGCAACGTCTCATCCGCCGCACCGGGGCGACGGCTCGCAATGGCGACAAGGCGCGAATTGCTTGCTTCCACAATGGCCGGAAGCAAGCGCTCATTCACGCGCGCGGCGCCGAGTATGCCCCAGCGGATGCGGTTGGATGTGGTCATGATGTTCTCCGTGCTTGGTGAGGTTTTGATTATAGAGGAGTAGGGCGTAAACAGATCTTGGCGCAAGCGTCACATTTCATCCATCTTTTTCGATGGACTTTGCGTTGCTCTACCATCTTCATGCTAACCTTTCGGCGAGCGCATCATTTTTTTGATATACCTCAATTTAAGGACGCTTTCGTGTACAAAGCACTTCGATTGGCTACTATCCTTTGGGCTTGGGGGTGCTGGGCTTGGATGGCTTACAGCTTTCAGTGGTTTTGGCTGGTCATTTCGCTTATTCCGTATTTTTTGCTCAATTGCGTTGCCCATCGTTTTGATAGAAGCAGCAATTTGATCAACAAAGACTAAATCTCCTTAATCAGCACCTTTGAGCGCCGTTGATAGTTGTAGAGCACTTGCCGCGCCTGGGGCAGGGTTTCCACGCCGGCTTCGACGAAGCCGCGTTCGATGAACCAGTGTTCGGTGCGCGTGGTGAGTACGAACAGGGTTTTGATGCCGCGTTGCCGGGCTTGTTCTTCGCTGTATTGGAGCATACGGTCGCCGCGTCCGCCACGGCGGAAGGCGGGGTCAACCGCGAGACAGGCGAGTTCGGCCTTGCTTTCGTCGGGGAAGGGGTAGAGCGCGGCGCAGCCGATGATGAAGCCGTCGTGTTCCATCACAAAAAAATGGCCGATTTCCATTTCCAGCCGTTCGCGCCCGCGCCGCACGAGGATGCCTTCCGCTTCCAGCGGTTCAATCAGTTGCAGCAAGCCGCCCACGTCGCTGATGTCGGCGGGACGCAGGAGTTCCAGCGGTTCTTCGGTAATCATGGTGCCTATGCCGTCGCGCGTGAAAAGTTCCTGCAAGATCGCGCCGTCGGTGTGGCGGCAGATCAGGTGCGCGCGCGCCACGCCTTCGTCGCAGGCGCGGATGGCGTAGGGTAAATAATAGCGTTCGTCTTCGGTAAAGTTGATCGCGCCTTCATTCTGCGTATGACGCAGCAGATTTTTGGCTTTGACCGAGGTCATTTCGCGCAGCAATTCGCCGCGCAGATTGTGTACGCCGACCGAATCCATGAGGAAAATCAGTTTGTCCGCATCAAGCGCGATGGCGGCGCTGGCCGCGACATCTTCCAGCGAGAGGTTGAAAGTTTCGCCCGTGGGCGAATAGCCGAGCGGCGAGAGCAGCACCATTTCGCCGTCGTCGAGACGTTTGCGTATGCCTTCCGCGTCAATTTTGCGGACTTCGCCGGTGTGCTGCAAATCCACGCCTTCGCGCACGCCGAGCGGCCGCGCGGTGACGAAATTTCCGCTCGCGACGCGAATATCCGCGCCCGCCATCGGCGAATTGACAAGACCCATCGAAAGCAGCGATTCGATCTCGACGCGCGCCGCGCCGTTGGCTTCCTTGACCGCTTCCATCGTCGCGCGATCCGTGACGCGCAAGCCGCCGACATAGCGCGAGGCAATGTAGGCGCGCTTGAGCCGCGATTCGATTTGTGGCCGCGCGCCGTGTACCAGCACGATGCGGACTTCCAGACTGGCGAGCAGATTGAGATCGTGCGCGAGCGCGATGAATTGCCCGTCGTCCACCACCTCGCCGCCGAACGCGATCACGAAAGTGCGCCCGCCGAAAGCGTGGATATAAGGCGCGACCGAGCGAAACCAGCGCACGAATTCCTGCGGCTGGGTCAGCGTTAAACGTGGTCCGGTTTGCGGCGATGATCCGGCTGCGGCTTCGGCCTGCGCGTAAAGAAACGCGGGCGTGCAATCAAGTGCATTGCACAGCCGCCGCAACATCGCCTCGGAAAGCCCCTGCCCGCCGCGCTCGATGCGCGAAAGATTGCCGCTGTCCGTCTCCACGCGACCGGCCAGTTCCTGCAAGGTCAAACCCAATGTTTTGCGCCGTTTCCGCAACGCCTCGCCAAGCGACATGACACACCTCAAAATTGCGTTTAAAGCAGTATATTAACAAATTTTGTTTTAATAGCAAATTCAAAGGCAAATAAAAGCCCGTCCCGAAGGGCGGGCTGCGAAGGTGAGATTATTTACACGGCAATACCCAGCGCCTTGGCAACGCCCGCGCCGTAGGCCGGGTCGGCCTGGGCGCAATGGGCGATGTGGCGTTGCTGGATTTCGCGCGGCGCGCCGCCGATGGAGCGGGCGGTGTTTTCAAACAAGCGTTGCTGTTCGTCCGCTTTCATCAGCCGGAACAATTGACCGGCTTGCGAAAAGTAATCGCCGTCTTCGCGGTGGTTCCAGTGGTCAGCCGCGCCTTCGACCGAGAGCGGCGGCTCGCGGTAATCCGGCTGTTCCTGCCATTGGCCGTAACTGTTGGGTTCATAGCCGATGCGTCCGCCGTAATTGCCGTCCACGCGCATCGCGCCGTCGCGGTGATAACTGTGGAACGGGCATTTGGGCGCGTTCACCGGAATCTGGTGGTGATTCACGCCGAGCCGGTAACGCTGCGCGTCGCCATAGGAAAACAAGCGCGCTTGCAACATTTTGTCCGGCGAAAAGCCAATGCCGGGAACCACCGCTGCCGGATTAAACGCGGATTGCTCCACCTCCGCGAAGAAGTTTTCCGGGTTGCGATCAAGCTCCATCACGCCGACTTCGATCAACGGATAATCCTTGTGCGGCCAGATTTTGGTCAGGTCGAACGGGTTATACGGCACTTTGCCCGCATCTTTTTCCGGCATGATCTGCACATACAGCGTCCACTTCGGAAAATCGCCTTTTTCGATGGCCTCGAACAGGTCGCGCTGGTGGCTTTCCCTATCCTGGCCGATGATGTTTTCCGCCTCTGCGTCGGTCAGATTTTTGATGCCCTGATGCGTGCGGAAATGGAACTTCACCCAATGACGTTCGTTCGCCGCATTGATGAAACTGAACGTGTGGCTGCCGAAACCGTGCATGTGGCGATAACTGGCCGGGATGCCGCGATCGCTCATCACGATGGTGATCTGATGCAGAGCCTCCGGCAACGAAGTCCAGAAATCCCAGTTGTTTTGCGCGCTTCGCATATTGGTACGCGGATCGCGCTTGACTGCGTGATTGAGATCGGGGAATTTCAACGGATCGCGCAGAAAAAACACCGGCGTATTGTTGCCGACCATATCCCAATTGCCTTCTTCGGTATAAAACTTCACCGCGAACCCGCGAATATCACGCTCCGCATCCGCCGCACCACGTTCCCCGGCCACGGTGGTGAAACGCGCGAACAATTCGGTTTTCTTGCCGATTTTGCCGAACATTTTGGCGCGGGTGTAGCGGGTGATGTCTCCGGTCACGGTAAACGTGCCGTAAGCGCCCGAGCCTTTCGCGTGCATACGACGCTCGGGGATCACCTCGCGGTCAAAATGCGCGAGCTTTTCCAGCAACCACACATCTTGCAGCAAAACCGGCCCGCGCGATCCGGCGGTCATGGTGTTCTGGTTATCCGGCACGGGCGCACCGGCGGCGGTGGTCAATCTTTTTTCGGTACTCATGGTGGTGACTCCTTTTCGGTTCGGATTGTTAAATCAGTCTAGTGAGCAAGCGCGTACAACGCCAGCCATTCCAGCAACATTGCGGCAGTGCTTTCAGTCGGGAATTGCATGTGTTCGCTCCTGTGTTTGCGTCATGGCAATGACGTTGGGAGCATGTTACGGCGCGCAGGACGATTAATCTAATTGATTGTTTTTAACGAGGCGATAGATTTTGTTTTGGGTCTCTGGGGCGTTGATTCCAGAAATCTGCCGGTTGACTTTGCCGCAGACGCTTACTAAACTGGTCATCCATCTAGTCAGATCAAAGGCATCATCATGCAAACTTGGCCTGTTCAGGACGCGAAAGCCCGGTTCAGCGAATTTCTGGATGTCTGCATTGCGGAAGGCCCCCAGGTCGTGACCCGTCGCGGCATTGATGCCGCCGTGCTGGTTCCCATTGAAGAGTGGCGGCGACTTCAGGTTTCCGCACGTCCTTCGCTCAAGCAGTTGCTGCTGACGGATTCTGCCCGCGCCGATCTGGTTTTGCCCAAGCGCGGCAATGCGCGTCGCCGTCCGGTTCCCGCGTTGCGCTGATTTCATGTACTTGCTGGATACCAATGTGGTCTCCGAGTTGCGCCGCCCCAAGCCGCATGGCGCGGTCATCGCGTGGCTGCGTTCCGTGGAGGATGCCCATCTGCATTTGGCGACGGTGACGTTGGGTGAAATTCAAGCCGGAATAGAGTTGACGCGCGATCAAGACCCGGCCAAGGCCGCCGAGATCGAAAGCTGGCTCAATCAGGTTGCCGAGGCTTACAATGTGCTCCCCATGGACGGCGCGGCATTTCGCTGCTGGGCAAAACTGATGCACAAAAAGTCGGATACGCTTTTTGAGGATGCCATGATCGCCGCGATCGCCAAGGTTCGCGGGCTGACCGTCGTGACGCGCAACGTGACCGACTTCGCCGCGTTTGATGTGGATGTGCTCAATCCGTTTGAGTTTGAAACCGAGCGTTGAGCTTTGCCGATGCGTTGATGGTATTGCTGGCGGCGCGGACTGCTACGACAACAAAATTTCGTAAGGAATACGCAGCCCGTTGTGCAGGCGTTTGACCATGCCCAAACTCAGCTTGCGTTTGTGGTTCAATACTTCGGAAACGCGTCCGCTGCCACCAATGAACGGTTCAAGATCGCGGGGGCTGAGTCCTTGTTGTTCCATGCGAAACTTGATCGCTTCGATCGGGTCGGAGGGCGGCATGGGAAAATGCTCGGCCTCATAGCGTTCCACGAGGACGGCCAGCACTTCCAGCTCATCGCCTTCGGCGGAGCCTGACGGCGCGCCCCAAAGCGTTTCCAGCCGCTGCATCGCAGCTTTGTAGGCTTGTTCGGTACGAACGGGTTTGATTTCCATCACACAGTCTCCGCATTAATTTTGTCGTATTGCCCGTGCGT
>JAITWS010000107.1 GCA_031285185.1 Methylobacillus sp. | reverse complement strand
ACGTCTATGCGTTCCGGGTCGGCCAGTGACAGGCCGCGCTCCATGTATCCGCGCGCCAGCTCGCGCTGCCAAGCGCGTTCCAGCGCGGCTTTTTGCGCCTTGCTGTTCACGCCCTGCACTTCCCATTCATGCGCCGGATGCGCGGCGCGAACTTCCACGCCTTGCGCCACAGCCATGGCCACAATGTCCGTCAGATAAAATTCGCCCTGCGCGTTGTCGTTACGCAGTTGTTGCAACCAGCTACGCAGAAGATGCGTGGGCGCGGCGAGAATGCCGGTGTTGATTTCGGTGATCGCGCGTTCGACGGGCGTCGCGTCTTTTTCCTCGACGATGCGCGTGATGCGCCCCGCGGCATCGCGCACGATGCGGCCATAGCCAACGGGGTCGGGAAGGTTGATCGTCAGCAACGTCAAAGCATCCGCGGAGGCGGGCAGCAAACCCTGTTCAATACCCAGCATCCGCCGCAAAGTTTCCGCTTGCGTAAGCGGAACATCGCCATAAAGCACCAGCGTGAGGCTGTCGTCGGCAAGATGCGGCAACGCTTGTTGCACCGCATGACCCGTGCCGAGTTGCGGCTCCTGCAAAACAAACACCGCATCGCACCCGGCCATCGCCTGCGGCACGGCTTCGCCGCCGTGACCATAGACCACGCAGATTTTCTGCGCGCGAAGTTTGACGGCGGTATCCAGCACATGCCGCACCAGCGGACGCCCCGCGAGTTTGTGCAGCACTTTGGGCAAATCGGAATGCATGCGCGTGCCTTTTCCGGCAGCGAGGATGACAACATTGAGCGGGAGCGGCAACATGGACATGATAGGGCGTAAGTATAAAACAAAAAGCGGTATCCCGGCTTGGGGCGCGCCTGTTGGGGCGGTTTCCATATTGACGCAAGCATCTCTTGAAATTACAATTTTCCAACTTTCTAACTTTTATATCGCAGGTATGCCATGCCTCTTGTTACGGTCAAACCCAAATTTCAAGTTACGATTCCCGCCAAATTGCGCGAGCAGATCACCTTGCATGAAGGCGATGTGCTGGATGCCGTTTTGGTGCAAGAGGGCATTTTGCTGCGCCCACGGGCGGTGACGGACAAGCATGTCGCGGCGGAGCAGTTAAAGGCCATTTTTGCCCATGCGCCCACGGATGCGCGCGATGAATCGCTCGTCATGCAGGACGTCATCAGCGATATCGCCGCTTATCGGGCTGAAAAGCGCCGTTGATTCATGCGGCTGGTGATTGATTGCAATGTGGTGATCGCGGCTGCGCGTGCCGATGGCGCTTGTCGCGCCGCCATTTTGCTTGCCGTCGAACATGACGATATTTTCGTGTCGGCTCCCATCTTGGCGGAATACCGCGATGTGGCCATGCGTCCCAAACACCGGCAATATCAAACCACCGCTTTATCCGTCATCAACATGCTGGAAAGCGTGGCGCGATTGCTTGCTCCGTCGGAAAAAGCACCCATACTGCCCGACCCCAAGGACGAAATGTATCTGGCCACAGCACTGACCGCACACGCACAGGCCATCATCACGGGCAACACCAGGGATTTTCCGCCGGAACGCTGTCTGCCCGCGCGTATTCTGACACCGCGCGCGTTTCTTGATTTGTCGGCGGCACGGTAATCCCCCGCAAAACAAAAAGGCAGCCGGAAAGCTGCCTTTTTGTTTGCTTCCGATAATCCCCGATCAGTGAATCACTTTGCCTTTACGCATTTTCTCGATCACCTGCAACTGCGCGATTGCGGTGGCGAGTTCGGCTTGCGCTTTGGCGTAATCCATTTCGGAGGAGCGGTGTTTCATGGCTTCTTCGGCCTGGCGTTTGGCTTCAAGCACGCGCGCTTCGTCGAGATCCTGACCGCGGATGGCGGTGTCGGCCAGCACAGTGATGACGCCGGGCTGCACTTCAAGCAGGCCGCCGGAAACGAAGATCAGCGTTTTCTCGTCCTGCTCCGGTACTTTGACGCGCAGTTCCGCGTTGGGTTTGAGCTTGGCGATCATGGGGGCGTGGTTCGGGTAGATGCCGACTTCGCCCATCACCGCCGGCGCGATGACGTATTCCGCCACGCCGGAGAAGATGGACGCTTCCACGCTGACCACATCGAGATGTATGGTTGTTGCCATGTTCGTTCAACCTTTATTGAAGGGTCTTGGCCTTTTCGACAGCTTCTTCAATGCCGCCCACCATGTAGAACGCCTGTTCCGGCAGATGATCGTATTCGCCGTTGACGATGGCTTTGAAGCCCTTGATCGTGTCCTTGAGTGACACATATTTGCCGGGGGAGCCGGTGAACACTTCCGCGACGTGGAAGGGCTGCGACAGGAAGCGCTGGATTTTGCGCGCGCGCGCCACGGCCAGTTTGTCTTCGGGCGAGAGTTCGTCCATGCCCAGAATCGCGATGATGTCGCGCAGTTCCTTGTAGCGTTGCAGCGTGGATTGCACGGCGCGCGCGACGGTGTAGTGCTCTTCGCCGACCACCAGCGGATCAAGCTGGCGCGAGGTGGAATCGAGTGGATCAACCGCGGGATAAATGCCCAGCGCGGCGATGTCGCGCGACAGCACGACGGTGGAATCCAAGTGCTGGAACGTGGTGGCCGGAGACGGATCGGTCAAGTCATCCGCGGGAACATACACGGCCTGAATCGAAGTGATCGAGCCGACTTTGGTGGAGGTGATGCGCTCTTGCAAGCGACCCATTTCGTCAGCCAGCGTCGGCTGATAACCCACGGCGGAAGGCATACGACCCAGCAGCGCGGAAACTTCGGTTCCGGCCAGCGTGTAACGGTAAATGTTATCCACGAAGAACAGAATGTCGCGGCCTTCGTCGCGGAAACGCTCGGCCATCGTCAGGCCGGTCAGCGCCACGCGCAGACGGTTGCCGGGCGGCTCGTTCATCTGGCCGAACACCATCGCAACCTTGTCCAGCACGTTGGAATCCTTCATTTCGTGGTAGAAGTCGTTGCCCTCGCGGGTACGCTCGCCCACACCGGCAAACACCGACAAACCGCTGTGCTGCTTGGCGATGTTGTTGATGAGTTCCATCATGTTCACGGTCTTGCCCACGCCCGCGCCGCCGAACAGGCCGACCTTGCCGCCCTTGGCGAACGGGCAAACGAGGTCAATCACCTTGATGCCGGTTTCGAGCAGATCCACGGAAGGCGACAGTTCTTCAAACGTCGGCGCTTTCTGGTGGATGGAGCGTTTTTCGTCGGCTTGAATATCGCCCGCTTCGTCAATGGGACGACCCAGCACGTCCATGATGCGACCCAGCGTGCCGTGACCGACCGGCACGGAAATCGGGTTGCCGGTGCGCTTCACCTTCATGCCGCGCGAAAGGCCGTCGCTGGAACCCAGCGCGATGGTACGCACCACGCCGTCGCCCAGTTGCTGCTGCACTTCCAGCGTGAGACCGGCTTCCGCCGTGCCGCCCGCTTCGTCCAGCAACAGCGCTTCATAGACTTTGGGCAGTTGGTCGCGCGGAAATTCCACGTCAACCACGGCGCCGATACATTGAACAATTTTGCCTTGACTCATTTTGAGTTCCTCAAACGATGGTTTCATTACACGGCAGCAGCGCCGCCGACAATTTCGGAAATTTCCTTGGTGATCGCCGCTTGACGTGCCTTGTTATAGATCAGTTTCAATTCGCCGATGACGTTTTTCGCGTTATCGGACGCGGATTTCATCGCCACCATGCGCGCGCTTTGCTCGGACGCCATGTTTTCGGCCACGGAGTGATACACCAGCGATTCGATGTAACGCACCATCAGCTCGTGCACGACTTCGGCGGCATCCGGCTCGTAGATGTAATCCCAATAGCCTTGCGCCACGCCCATTTGCATGACGCTTTGCACCACATCACTCGCGGTCACTTTGTCATGGGCGTGCGTTTTGCTGTCCACGGTCAGAAAATCGCCGGTCAGCGGCAGCATCTGCTCCATCACGGGTTCCTGCTTCATGGTATTGATGAAGCGCGTATAGACGATATGCACCTGGTCAATTTCGCCCGCGACATACGCGTCCAGCATCACCTTGACCGGCCCGATGAGCTTTTCCATGTGCGGCGCGTCGCCCAGACCGATGACCTGTGATTTCACATTCGCGCCGACGCGACTCATGAAACCCAGACCCTTGTTGCCTATCGTGGTCACGCCGACACCGCGGCCTTCGCTTTCCCAACGCTTCATCTGGTTGATCGCCAGACGCAGCACATTGGTGTTGAGGCCGCCGCACAAACCCTTGTCGGAAGTCACGACGATGAGGCCGATGTTTTTGACCTCTTCGCGTTTCACCACGAACGGGTGTTTGTACTCGGGATGCGCGTGTGAAAGGTGCGCTGCCACATTGCGGATTTTTTCCGCATAGGGGCGGGCGTGCCGCATCCGTTCCTGCGCTTTTCGCATTTTGGATGCGGCCACCATTTCCATGGCCTTGGTGATCTTGCGCGTGTTTTCCACGCTCTTGATCTTGGTTCGGATTTCCTTGCTGCCAGCCATTTCGCTCTCCGCTTAGTAAGCGTGGTTTGCCTTGAAATCCTGAATCGCGGCTTCCAGTGCCTTCTGGTCGTCGCCGCCCAGATCCTTGGTCTCCTCGATCTTGTCCATGATGGCCTTGTGCTTGGACTTGAGGAAGGAGTGCAGCGCGGATTCAAAAGCCAGCACCTTGTTGACCGGAACGTCATCCAGATAACCCTGGTTGGCGGCCAGCAACGACACGGCCATGTCGGAAACGGACAGCGGCGTATATTGGGTTTGCTTCATCAGCTCGGTCACGAGACGACCGCGTTCCAACTGCTTGCGGGTGGCTTCGTCGAGATCGGAGGCGAACTGCGCGAACGCGGCCAGCTCACGATACTGCGCGAGCGCGAGACGCACACCGCCGCCCAGCTTTTTGATGACCTTGGTCTGCGCCGCGCCGCCGACGCGGGACACCGAAATACCGGCGTTGATCGCGGGACGGATACCGGCATTGAACAAATCGGTTTCCAAAAATATCTGACCGTCGGTAATCGAGATCACGTTGGTCGGAACGAAGGCGGACACGTCACCGGCCTGCGTTTCGATAATGGGCAGCGCGGTCAGCGAGCCGGTCTTGCCTTTGACTTCGCCCTTGGTGAAATGCTCCACGAAGTCGGGATTCACACGCGCGGCGCGCTCCAGCAGACGGGAGTGGATGTAGAACACATCGCCCGGATATGCCTCACGACCCGGCGGGCGGCGCAGCAACAGGGAGATTTGACGATACGCCCACGCTTGCTTGGTGAGATCATCATAAACGATGAGCGCGTCCTGACCGCGGTCGCGGAAATATTCGCCCATGGTGCAACCCGCATACGGCGCGAGGAATTGCAGCGCGGCGGAATCGGACGCGGAAGCGGCCACGACGATGGTGTATTCCATCGCGCCGTGCTCTTCCAGCTTGCGAACCACGTTGGCGATGGTGGAGGCTTTTTGGCCGATCGCAACGTAGATGCAGGTCATGTTCTGACCTTTTTGGTTGATGATCGCGTCAATCGCGACAGCGGTTTTGCCGGTCTGACGGTCGCCGATGATGAGTTCGCGCTGGCCGCGACCAATCGGAACCATGGAGTCAATGGATTTCAAACCGGTTTGCACCGGCTGCGAAACGGATTGACGCGCGATCACGCCGGGCGCGACTTTTTCGATCTTGTCGGTGAGCTTGGCGTTGACCGGGCCTTTGCCGTCAATCGGCTGACCCAGCGCGTTCACGACGCGGCCTATGAGTTCAGGACCGACCGGCACTTCCAGAATGCGCCCCGTGCATTTGCAGGTGTCGCCTTCGGTGATTTGCTCATAGCTGCCGAGCACCACGGCGCCGACGGAATCGCGTTCAAGGTTGAGCGCCAGACCGTAAGTATTGCCGGGAAATTCGATCATTTCGCCCGCCATCACGTTGGACAGGCCATGGATGCGGACAATGCCGTCCGTCACCGAAATCACCGTACCCTGGGTACGCGCCTCGGCGCTGGTGGAGAAATTCTCCAACCGGCTCTTGATCAGTTCACTGATCTCTGATGTGGATAACTGCATTACTTACTATCCTTTCAACGTGTAGGCCAGATTTTGCAACTGGCCGCGGACTGAAGCGTCGATAACCGTATCGCCGACAACAATTTTGATCCCGCCGATAATTTCGGGATCAACATGAACGCTGGCTTCGACCTTCTTGCCGAATTTCTTCTGCAAGCGGTCAACCAATGTTTGAACCTGGGCATCCGTGAGCGCGGCGGAGGCGGTGATTTCCGCTTCCAGCGCGCCTTCGTCCTGCGCCTTCAACTCCTCGTAGATGCGCGCGATTTCCGGCAGCAACGCGAGTCGGCCATATTCGACCAGCAGCTTGATGAGATTGCCGCCTTCCGCGTCGAGCTTGTCGCCGCAGATTTTCAGCATGAGCCGCTCGATTTCGGCAGACTCAAATCTGGGGTCGTCAATGACATCGCGCATTTGCGGATTCGCGGCCACGGAACCGGCCAGCGCCAGCATGTCCGACCATTTCGCCAGCGCGTTTTTTTCCTTGGCCAGACGGAATACCGCCACGGCGTAAGGTCTTGCAATAGTGACTGCTTCAGCCATGATATGCGCGCCCTGTCTTACAGCTCGTTGGCGATCGTGGCGAGCATGTCGCCATGCGCCCTGGCATCAATTTCACGACGCAGGATTTTCTCCGCGCCGGCCACGGCAAGCAGGGAAACCTGCTGACGCAAACCTTCCTTGGCGCGATTCACTTCCTGGTCAATCTCGGCGCGCGCGCCGGTCAGGATGCGATCACCCTCGACCTTGGCAACGCCTTTGGCTTCCTCGATGATTTCGGCGGCGCGTTGCTCCGCTTGCGCGATGATGCCGGTGGCTTTTTCCCGGGCGCTGGTCAGCTCCGTGGAAGCGCGCTCGGACGCTTGCGCCAGCTCTTCCCGCCCGCGCTCGCCCGCCGCCAGACCGTCGGCAATCTGCTTCTGACGGTTTTCGATGGCGCGCAGCAACGGCGGCCACACGAACTTCACCGTGAACCAGATCAAAATGGCGAAAGACACTGCTTGCGCCAATAAGGTCAGGTTGATATTCATTTGAACTCCTAACGACTCGCTGATCGCACGCGACGATTACTTGGGAATGACGCTCAGCAGCGGGTTGGCGAAGGCGAACATCATGGCCAGACCGACGCCGATAATGAAGGAGGCATCAATCAAACCCAGCAGCAGAAAGACCTTGGCTTGCAGCGAAGGGATCATTTCCGGCTGACGCGCCGCGCCTTCCAAAAAGCTGGCGCACATGATGCCGATGCCGATACAAGCGCCCGCGGCACCCAAGCCGATAATCAGGCCGATGCCGATTCCGGTGTAAGCCTGGATCTGCGCCAGAAATTGTAAGCTTTCCATTGTATTTCCTTTCAATCAGGGTTAATCAAACAATCAAATAAAACTCAAATAAATCAGTGACTTTCGTGCGCCATGGCGATATACACCACAGTCAGCATCATGAAAATAAAGGCTTGCAGCACGACGATCAGGATGTGGAAAATGCCCCAGCCCGCGCCCAATATGGCACTGGCGATCGTACCCGTCAGGCCGGTCGCCGCCCACATGCCGAGCAGCAAAAAGATGATTTCGCCCGCGTACATATTGCCGAACAGACGCAGCGAATGCGACAGCGGCTTGGATACGTATTCGATGACATTGAACAGAAAATTGGCCGGCCAAACCAAAGGATTGCTGCCGAAAGGCGCGCAGAACAATTCATGCACCCAGCCGCCCAGCCCCTTGACCTTGATGCTGAAGAAAATCATCAGCAACCACACAGACAAAGCCAGCGCGAATGTGGCGTTAACATCGGAAGTCGGCACGCTGCGCCAATGCGACAGATGGAACACATGCTCGTAAATCCACGCCATGATGTCCACCGGCAGAAAATCCATCGCGTTCATGAACAGCACCCAGACGAACACGGTAAAAGCCGTCGGAGCGAGAAAGACATGGCGGTCGCCATGAAAAATACTTTTGACCTGATTATCAATAAAACCCATCAGCAGCTCGATCGCCGCCTGACGCTTGGTAGGCACACCCGAAGTCGCGCCGCGCACCGCCCACCAGAGAAAACCGAAAACAACCACGCCCAGCAGCACGGACATGATAAGGGTATCCACATGCAGAACCCAGAAACCGCCTTCGCCCACCGAGCTGGTATTAAAGCCCAGGTGATGCTCGATATAGCTGGAAGGTGTGAGTGTTGTTTCGCTTGCCATTCGTTAAAACCTCAATCCATTTTTTGTTCGTTCACGCGCATGATGCCGACACCCGAAAGCAGCGCCGCCACAGCCAGCCCGACGATCAACGCCAGCGGAACCAGATTTGCCCCGTACAGCTTGAACGTCAGCAGCAACAAAAGCGCGACAACGACAATCTTGATCGCCTCGGCCTTGAGCAGCACCAACAAAGCCACGCCCGCCGACCCCGGAACCGTCCGGGAACGCTTCATGCTCAACGCGCCCAACTGCCCGCCGACCCAAACCGCGAAACCCCCGGCCAACGCCGACAACGCGCCATGCGCCCCCGCCAGCAAAAACGCCGCGAGACTGACCAGCAAAACCGCGCCCATCTGCCAAAGACCGATTCGTTTCGACATTACCCATTGTCCGAGCCGAGTGTTACACAAAAATAAATGCTCACAAGAGCATTCATTTGAAAAATTTCCGCCAACCGCCGAAACCCGCAATTTTCGGGCTTAGACCGAAGCAAGTCAAGAAAAACTTACACAACGCTTACACCCGACCTTTTAAATCCCGAAACTCTTGAGTTATAGTTCCGACTTGGGAAAATCGGACAGATTCCGATTTCCCTTCACAGAGAGGCAAGATGCAGAGACAAGTTTCAAACCCGCCTGCACCTTAGAAACCTCCAGACAAAACCGGGCGCAAAGCGCCGTACCAAGCCTATCAAAACCAACCATCAACCAAAGGAGAGAGATACAAATGAACAAGCACAGCTTTAAAAAGATATTCAGCCGCCGTCTCGGCGCATTGATCGCCGTCGGCGAAAACGCAAAAAGCCATTGCTCCGGCGCGCAGAGCAGCGTAGAATCAGCCCCCCCCCCCCCTGAACTCCGTAACTCACGGGGGTTTCTTTAGCTCCCATGCGTTCGAATCAGATGAAGGGGCAGGTTTTAAACCTGCCCGCGCAGACCGTGGAGAAAATCAGGGCGGGTTTCAAACCCGCCACCCCGTCATTGCGAGCGCAGCGAAGCAATCCAGCGCGATCTTTGACCTTGCAAAAACCTTTCTGGATTGCCACGGCGCTTCGCGCCTCGCAATGACGGCATCCAGCAATTCCTCTGGTGGGAGAGGGACGTTAAAAGCGTTGCCGCTCGCCTTGTTGCTCGCATCCCCAATGGCTTTCGCCGCCGACCTCCCCACCGGCGGCCAAGTCATCGGCGGCTCCGCTGCCATCGGTCAATCCGGCAACACCATGACCATCACGCAATCCACCGACCGCGCTGCGATCAACTGGAACAGCTTCAGCATCGGCTCCAACAGCACGGTCAACTTTGTTCAGCCCAATGCCAACTCCATCACCTTGAACCGTGTCGTGGGCAATGAAGCCTCCGTCATCAACGGCGCGTTGAATGCCAATGGACAGGTGTGGATACAAAATGCCAACGGCGTATTGTTCGGCGGTGGCTCGGTTATCAACGTTAATGGATTGCTGGCGACCACGCATAATGTGGATGCCGATCAATTCATGTCCGGCAATTTGATGAATCTTGCCGGTGCGGGCAACAACGCCAACATCATTAACAACGGCAACATCAACGCTCAAGGCTATGTGGTGTTCTCCGCTGACCGCGTGCAGAACAACGGCGACATCAACGCCGGTAAAGTTATTCTTGCTGCCGGAGACAGCGCGACGGTTTCGCTCAACAACGGTCAAGGCATTAGCGTAGAACTCACCAAAGGCTCCGCTAACGCGCTGGTTGAAAACACCGGCAACATCAACGCCGGAGCGAATGGTGAAGTGCTGATTACCGCGCAGGGCGCAAACACTGTGCTTAACACCATCGTCAATCTTGAAGGTGTCATTCAGGCGGGCACGGTCAATGCCGATGCGAAGAACGGCAATATGACCGTTTCCGGCATCATTGACGTTTCCGACGACGTTGTAGGGGCGGGTTTCAAACCCGCCCTTGCGGATGATGAAACAACATGGGCGGGTTTGAAACCCGCCCCTACGCAGGACGGTGGAACCATCATCCTCAAAGCCATGGACGGCATCTTCACTCTCGCCTCCACTGCAACACTTGATGCTTCTTCCCAAACCGGCAACGGCGGCTTTATCGAAACCTCCGGCGCGCATGTCCGCATTGCCGATGGCGCAACCATCACCACGCAATCAGCCAATGGCAATTCCGGCATCTGGTTGATTGACCCGGTGGACTTCACCATTGCTGCCAGTGGCGGCGATATGACGGGCGCGCAACTCTCCACCGCGCTGGCAAGCAACAACGTCACCATCCAAAGTGCCGCTGGTACAAAAGGCGGCACGGCGGGCGATGTGAATGTCAATGATGAGGTGAGTTGGAACAGCACCAGCACGCTCACCCTTGACGCCTACCACAGCGTCAACATCAAAGCCGCCGTCACCACCAACGGCGGCACGGTGACGATCATCACCAACGACACCACCGGCACGGGTGTCAGCGGTAGCGGCAGCGGTGATCTCGATTTTGGCCTCACCGGCGCAGGCTTTACCGGCTCAATCAGCTTTAACCCCGCTGGCAGCGCCACCGATGCACTCAACATCAACGGCGCGAATTACACGCTGGTGTATTCGGTGGGTGATATGAACACGCAGATGAACGCCAACTCCGGCGGCAACTACGCGCTGGCGCACAGCGTGGATGCGTCGGGGACGACTTACGGCACCGCCGTGGTTAACAGTCTCAGTTCGACCGGCCGCTTTGAAGGGCTGGGGAACACGATCAGCCATCTGACGATCAACAGCAACAACCTTGATGATGTCGGACTGTTCGGCATAAGCAGCGGAGCAATCAGCAACATCGGCCTGACCGATGTCGCGGTGACGGGAAGCAACACCGGTTATGACATCGGCGGGCTGGTCGGTTATCAGACTGGTGGCACGATTACTCATGCCTATGTGACCGGCACGGTGAGCAGCGTTGACAACAGCTCCATTGCCGTTGGCGGCATGGTCGGGGAGCAGGATGGCGGATTGATTTCCAATGCCTACGCGAATGTCGCAGTGAGTGGGGGCAGCAACAGCCTCAACGGTGGGCTGGTCGGGTTTCAGTACGGCAGTATCAGCAACGTCTACGCCACCGGCACGGTGAGCGGGAGCGGCAACAACAATCTCGGCGGGCTGGTTGGGGAGCTGGGTTCCGGCGGTTCAATCACCAACGCCTATGCCACCGGCGCGGTGAATGGCGGCAGTGACAGCTCCATTGGCGGGTTGGTTGGGAGGCTGAATAGTAGCAGCAGTAATGTCAGCAACGTCTATGCTACCGGCGCGGTGAGTGGCAGTAACAGCAGCATTGGCGGGCTAGTCGGGTATCAGGGCGGCGGCGGCATCACCAACGCATTCTTCGACACCGACACCACCGGGCAAGCAAACGGTGTGGGCTTCGGCTCGCAAAGCGGTGTGAGCGGCCTCACCACCGCGCAATTAAAGGCGCTTGACCCCGCAACCGGCCTGGGTGATTCCGCAGGGACGATCTGGGCAAATAACGGCAACTATCCCTGCCTCGTCACATTCGCCAACTGCGGCAGCAGCACAAACCCCAACAGCAGCGGCACGGGCGGTAGCGGCGGCTCGAGTGGTGGTGGAGGTGGCGGCGGAAGCGGATTGGGCGCAGGCATCGCTGCCGTTGCCCTCGTCGGCGGCGCGATTATCTACAACCACGAAAGCGGTTACAAATCCGACGAACCGCAAGCCTTGACCGAAGAAAACGGCGAGACTGTTTCCGACGCCACGCTGGATACGGTGAATGTGAACGCGGAAGGAACGGAGGCGGTGGTGAAGGTGCGTGTCGGCGAGAGTGTGACAGAGCACCGTTTGTCGCTCAAAGACCAAGGCGATGGCGTGATGCACTTCGCCGCAAACGATGGCGCTGCCCGCGTGGAGCTTTCCTTCAACCCCAACACGCACGAATACTTCTACCGCGCGAACGGCTTACAAGGGCATGGCTGGTTGAAGGCGATGGAGGTGGCGAGCAGGTAAGCGGGATTCGTCATTGCGAGCGCAGCGAAGCAATCCAGAAACGATGTCTTCCGCATTGTTTCCATTCCGACAGTCGTAACTTTCTGGATTGCCGCGTCGCTGCGCTCCTCGCAATGACGAGGTAAGGTAGGGGCGGGTTTAAAACCCGCCCTTGCGGAGATAAATACCTCGTTCGTTGATTGCTGGGCGTGGGTGAGCTTGAAGCCTGCTCTATTGTCGAAGCGCCGTCTCAAAATACCTGTGCTCCAAAGCTCGCATAAGCATTTGTAATTACTGCAATTTCGTCAAATTTCAGCGAATTTGCTGGACAACTGCCCCGAATTTGCGGCAAACTTGCGCCACTGCAAACTCTCTTTTCGGCTATGGCGTCCACTGAAAAAACCGCTGGCAAATCCGTTCTTGTGCTGCATGGCCCCAATCTCAATTTGCTGGGGACGCGCGAGCCTGAGCATTATGGCTTGGCGACTTTGGAGGCGATCAACCGGCATTTGTCCGATCTGGCGAAAAAGGCCGGGGTGGGGCTGGAGGCGTTTCAAAGCAACAGTGAGGCGGAACTGGTCGGTAAAGTGCAGTCATTGGCGGTGAACCGGGTTGATTTCATTTTAATCAATCCCGCCGCATTTACGCATACATCGGTCGCGCTGCGCGATGCGTTGTCGGCGGTCAAAATTCCTTTTGTCGAGGTGCATCTTTCCAACGTTTATGCGCGTGAATCCTTTCGCCACCACTCTTATTTCTCCGACATTGCGGTCGGCGTTATCAGCGGGTTGGGCGCGCGGGGTTACGCGCTTGCGCTGGAATATGCGCTTGACGTATTACATTCAAATCCAACCGAGGCTTGATACATCATGGATCTGCGAAAACTGAAAAAACTGATTGATCTGGTCGAAGAATCCGGCATTGCCGAGCTTGAGCTGACCGAGGGTGAGGAGAAAGTCCGCATCAGCCGCAACCCGGCGGGCGGCAATCAACCGCAGTTCATGCCGTATATGCAGGCACCGATGATGCCGATGCCCGCGCAAGCTGCCGCGCCCGCCGCGCCGACCGCCGATGCGCCTGCTGCCGCACCGGCGATTGAAGGGCATGTCGTCAAATCACCGATGGTGGGGACGTTTTACCGCGCGCCTTCGCCGGATGCGAAATCGTTTGTGGAGGTCGGCTCCGGCGTTTCCGCGGGTGATACGCTGTGCATCATCGAGGCGATGAAGTTGTTGAACGAGATCGAGGCCGACCACAGCGGCACGATCAAGGCCATTCTGGTCGAAAACGGCCAGCCCGTCGAATACGGCGAGCCGTTGTTTATCATTGGTTGACGCGAAAGGCTCTCCCATGTTCGAGAAAGTCCTGATCGCCAATCGCGGAGAAATCGCTCTCCGCATCCAGCGCGCTTGCCGCGAGCTGGGTATCAAAACCGTCGCCGTGCATTCCGAGGCCGATCGCGAAGCCAAATACGTCAAGCTCGCGGATGAGTCGGTGTGCATAGGCCCCGCACCTTCCGGCCAGAGTTATCTGCATATTCCCGCCGTCATCAGCGCGGCGGAAGTGACCGATGCGGAGGCGATTCATCCCGGCTACGGTTTCCTTTCAGAAAATGCCGATTTCGCCGAGCGCGTGGAAAACAGCGGCTTCGTTTTCATCGGCCCGCGCCCCGAAACCATACGTCTCATGGGCGACAAGGTGAGCGCCAAGGACGCGATGAAAAAAGCCGGGGTGCCGTGTGTGCCGGGTTCCGACGGCGCGTTGTCGGACGACCCCGACGAAATCCTCAAAACCGCCAAGAAAATCGGCTACCCGGTCATCATCAAGGCGGCGGGCGGCGGTGGCGGACGCGGGATGCGCGTGGTGCATACCGAGGCGGCGCTGCTGACTTCGGTGGAGATGACCACCGCCGAGGCGCAAGCGGCTTTCGGCAATCCCACGGTGTATATGGAAAAATTTTTGGAACAGCCGCGCCATATCGAAATTCAGGTGCTTGCCGACGAACACGGTAACGCGGTTTATCTTGGCGAGCGCGATTGCTCCATGCAGCGCCGCCACCAGAAAGTGCTGGAAGAAGCGCCCGCGCCGGGCGTGGATCGCAAGCGCATCGCCACGGTCGGCGAGCGTTGCGCGGAAGCCTGCCGCACAATCGGTTATCGCGGCGCGGGCACGTTTGAGTTTCTCTACGAAAACGGCGAATTTTATTTCATCGAGATGAATACCCGCGTGCAGGTCGAGCATCCCGTGACCGAGCAAGTCACCGGCATAGACATTGTGCAGGCGCAGTTGCGTGTCGCCGCGGGCGAGAAAATGCCGTTCAAGCAAAAGGATATTCATCTGCGCGGGCATTCCATCGAATGCCGCATCAACGCGGAAGACCCGCACAATTTTGTGCCTTCGCCCGGTCGCATCACCGGCTTTCACATGCCCGGCGGCCCCGGCGTGCGCGTGGATACCCATGCGTATCAAAATTACATGGTTCCGCCGAATTACGATTCCATGATAGGCAAGCTCATCACCTACGGCGACACGCGCGAACAGGCGATTGCCCGTATGCGTATCGCGCTTTCCGAAATGGTGGTGGAAGGCATCAAAACTAATATCCCGCTGCACATTGAATTGATGAACGATGCGGCGTTTCATGCGGGCGGAACCAGCATTCATTATCTGGAAAACAAACTCGGCATCGTCAGCAAATAGGCTGGCGAACATATAAAAATGTCGTGGCAATCACTGGAAATCACGGCGGGGGAACATGTTGCGGAATCCATCAGCGATGCGCTCATGGCGCTGGGCGCGCTCTCCGTCAGCATTGAAGATGCCGACGCGGAAACTGCGGCGGAAACGCCGATTTTCGGCGAGCCGGGCGGAACCGCGCCGGGCATGTGGCATCATAACGTGGTCAGCGCGTTGTTTGAAGAACATGCCGATATTGATCGCATCATGACCTCGCTCACCCAAACCACCGGATTACGCAATCTCGGCTACACCGTGCAAGCGGTCGCGGAACAGGATTGGGTGCGCGCCACGCAAGCGCAATTTGAGCCTATCCGCATCCGCGACGATTTGTGGATTGTGCCGTCCTGGCATCGCGCGCCCAATCCCGATGCGCTCAATATCGTGCTCGATCCCGGCCTCGCCTTCGGAACCGGCAGCCATCCCACCACGCATCTTTGCCTCGCATGGCTCGCGGACAATTTGCAGGCCGGGGAAAGCGTGCTTGATTACGGTTGCGGTTCCGGCATCCTCGCCATCGCCGCGAAATTGCTGGGCGCGGGCGATACGGTCGGCGTGGATATTGATCCGCAAGCCATCACCGCGAGCCGCGCCAACGCAAAAAACAACCACGCCGACGCGCGTTTTTTTCTGCCGGACGAAATGCCGCGCGCGGCGGCGGATGTGGTCGTGGCCAACATCCTCTCAAACCCGCTCAAAGTGCTCGCGCCCATGCTGGCCGCATATTGCAAACGCGGCGGCCACATCGCCTTATCCGGCATATTGCGCGAACAAGCCGAAGAAATTTCGGACATTTACGGCGCGTGGTTCGACATGGCTCCGCCGCAAACGCTGGATAGCTGGGTGCTGCTCTCGGGGCGTAAAAAATGAATCTGCTCACCTTTTGCCCCGCGTGCGGAACCGCGTTCCGCATCACCACCGAACAGCTTTCTCTCAGCCACGGCGACGTGCGATGCAGCAAATGCGGCGAAGTTTTCAACGCGCTCAAATCGCTCAGTTTCCAACGCAAAACGCACCGCGAAGTTGCGCTGCCGAATGACGCGCTGATCCCCCACGCGGACAAACCCGTGATTCCCGAAACGCCGGGCGAAGTTTGGGATCCCGCCGCGACGCCGCTGCCCCAACCTTCTTTTGAATACGCGCCAAAAGTGGCGGAATTTCCGCCGCCGACACCGCCCGAACCGCTCCCGCCAGAGCCAGAACCGGAACCCATGGCGCTCTCCGTTTCCGCGCCCGCGGTAATGCCGGAACCCATGGCCGAATTGCCGCCGCAAGCGGAAATCAAACCGGAGCCGGAAACAAAACCGGAACTCCAACCGTGGTCGCATCTCATGCCGGGGACGATTCCGAAAGCGGAGCCGACTCCGCCGCCCGTCGCACCGCCGCAACCCAAGCCGGAAATCGCGCCTGCGCCGGAATCTGCGGAATCGCCACTGGCGCCCAAACCGTGGTCGCCGCCCGCGCCGCCGATACCGGAACCGCCGCCGGAAAAGAAATTTCTGGAACTGGAACCGGAAACCCCGCCGGAACCCGAGCCGCAGCCGCTTGCGCCGTGGCCGGAGATCAAATCTGAACTGCTGCCCCCGACATCCAAGCCGGAAGAAATCCGGCTGGAACTGGAGCCGGAAACCAAACCCGAATCCGCGCCCAATCAAGCGCCGTGGCCTAAACTGGAACCGTGGCCGCACCTGAAACCCGGCGTGAAACCGGAATCCAAACCGATTCCCAAGCCGACCCCAAAACCCATATTGCCGAAGCCGATTCCCGCGCCGATCACCAAACCGTTGCCGCCAATCGCGCCCAAGCCGGTGGTAAAGCCGGAGCCTGCGCCGGTTCCCGCACACGAACCCAAGCCGGAGTTGAAACCCGAGCCGAAGCCGGAACCAAAACACATACCGGCACCGCCCCCCAAACACGAACCGCCGCCCGAGCCAAAGTTTGAGCCAAAGCCCGAACCCAAACCCGCGCCTGCGCCGATCGTAAAACCGGAACCCGCGCCGCTGCCGACACCACCGACGGCGGAACCCGAGTCCGACGAATCGGAAATCATCATCCCCGCGCCGCCGTCGGTTTATTTCACGTCCGCCCACCACCATGAAGCCGCCCCGCATTCCGCCGATACGACGCTGGGCGTCCCCGCCATGCCGCCGCCGTCGGATGAAAAACCGCGTTCATGGTTGTGGATGATCGTGTGTGTGTTGGTGCTGCTGGCGCTGCTCGGTCAGACGATATTTTTGACGCGCACACAGATCGCGTCCTCGCTGCCCCGCACCAAACCCTGGCTTGAACAGGCGTGCGCGATGCTGGGTTGCAAGGTGGAATTTCCGCGCGACGAAGAGGCGCTGCACATCGAGGATTCCGATTTGCAACCGCTGCCGGATCACGATGACATCATCCAGCTCACCGCCACCATCACGAACAAAGCGCATTTCACCCAGGCGTATCCGCTGCTGGAAGTGACGCTCACCGATGTCCACGACACCCCCGTCCTGCGCCGCACGCTGCAACCGGCGGAATATCTCCCGTCCGGCACGGTGGTGGAAAACGGGCTGGGCGCGAAATCGGAAGTTCAGGTGAAATTCCTGTTCACCGCGCCGGAAGTCAGCGCGACGGGTTACAAAATTTATGTGCGTTATCCTTAGAACAAATTAACGAAAGGACAGGAGCATGGAACAGGAAAAAAAGGGTTTGTCCGTCCCCATTATTTTGCTGATTATCGCGATTCCGCTGCTGCTGGTGGTTTTGGCTGTCATCGGCATATTGGCAGCCATTGCGATACCGGCTTATCAGGATTACACCGTGCGCGCCAAGGTCATGGAAGGCATGGCGCGCGCGGAACGGGCAAAATCTGCCATCGCCGAATTTTACGCGCGCACCGGCCATCTTCCGGCAAACGCGGCAATCGCCGGTTTTGATTCCTCGGCTTCGGGCAACGTCCAAAGCGTCACATGGGACCCGGAGGCGACGGGCGAGGCGAGCGTGGAAAGCATGGGCGATATCGTCGTCACCATGTCGCCCAAAATTTCCCCCAACAATGCAAGCTACACTTTTTACGTCAGCCTGGTGTCCATCGAAAACGGTCTGCCGATCTGGGAATGCAACATCGGGAATGCTCCACGACTTGAGGCCAACAGCGACGGCACGCTACCGCGCCGATATACGCCGATAAGTTGTCGTCCCGACCCCGCGCGCTGAGTAAACCAATCATGAAAAAACCCGCTATCGTTTTGTTGGCTGCGCTTGCCCTTTCCGGCTGCGGCGACGATGGTTTTTTCACGCCCACCAAAACCGTGGACTGGTACAAAACGCATGAAGCGGAGCGCAAAGCCGCGCTCAAGCGATGCAACAATAATCCCGGCGACTTGAAAGACACGCCGACCTGCATCAACGCGACGCGCGCGGAAAATAAGGCAACTGATGGTCGCGTGCCGGTGCTCCCCACGGAAAAAACCGCCGCTTCTCCGACCACCCAGACCGTTGGCTGGTACAAAACGCACGATGCGGAACGAAAAGAAGTGCTCGCCAAATGCAATGACAATCCCGGCGAATTGCAAAACACGCCCGACTGCATCAACGCGGCGCGCGCGGAACATGCCGCGCAGAGAGAGGATGATCTGGTGCTTTCCCGTGTTGCTGAAAGCGTGGCCTACGCCTCCGCCGCGAAAACCATCGTGGCCGAATTTTACGCCGCCAACGCCGGTTTCCCGAGCGACCTGGCAAGCATCGGTTTCGATCCCGGCACGGCAGGTTACGTCCGCAGCGTGACGTGGAACATGATGCCCGACCCCAATGCCGCCACCGGCAATCTTGCGAATATCACCATCACGCTGATGCCCGATATTTCCCCAAACAACGCCACCTACACTTTATACCTCAGCGTAATGGGCATCACGAACGGAGTGCTGATCTGGAAATGCAACAACGGCAAAACGCCCCGAACCGACGTCAGCAGCGGCACGCTCCCGGATCAATACACGCCGCGCGCCTGCCAAACTAATGGATGACGACTGCGGCGCTGTGAGTTGATGATGTTTGGATAGCGGCCTTCGGCCTTATCCAACCTTGCCGAAAAGTAGTAGGGTGGTGCTGAGCGCAGCGAAGCCCACCTTCTACCTCCAACAAATCACAAAATCCACCATCACTCCCCGAATAAATGCGGGTTTTGTTTTGCTGGTGGTGGGCTTCGCTACGCTCAGCACCACCCTACAGCCCACCCTATGCGGCCTTATCCAATCTACAACACGCGAGTTTATTTCAGCGCAGCACCCGCCCAAACATCACCAGCGCGAGCTGGTAGCCGGTCATTGCGAGTTGCGGGTCGTAGCGGTCGCCTTCGTCGCGCATGAAGGCGTGTTGGCCGTTGAATTCGTGCCAGGTGAAAACCAAGCCTTCGGTTTCGTTGAGCGCTTTGTAAACTTCGGCGCGTTTTTCGCCGGGGATGTGCGGGTCTTGTTTGCCCCAGATCATGAGCAGTTCGCCTTTGATTTCCTTGCGGCGTTCCATGCTGTGCTGGCCGGGTTTGTGGGGGATGGTGTTGGTGTGCAGGTCGGTGGCGTAGAAGCAGGCGGTGGCTTGGACTTCGGGTTGCAGCGCGGCGCGGAAGGCGAGGTGGCCGCCGATGCAGAAGCCCATTGCGCCGATTTCGCCGCTTGCCCACGGTTGTTGTTTGACCCAGGCGATGAGCGCGCGGTTGTCGCTGTCGTAGCTTTCCACGGCTTTCGCGGATTTGTCGGCGTTGCCTTTTTCGCGGCCTGCGTCGTCGTAGCCTAGTACCGTGCCTATAGGATTCAGCTCGTGGAATACTTCCGGCACGAGCACGGCGTAGCCGTGACCGGCCATGAGCCGCGCTGCGCGTTCAATGGGGCCGGTTTGCTGGAAGATTTCGGAATAGAACAGGATGACCGGGTGGCGGCCTTCGCCTGCGGGACGATGCACATAGGTACGCATGGTTCCGGTGGGCGTGGATAAATCGGCGATGTGGCTTTGGATCAGCATGGTAGCTCCTGAGTGTTGGGTTAGTTGCGCGCGGCGGCTTGATTGGCGGCGCGGGTGATGGCGATGAATTCTTCGGCCTTGAGCGAGGCGCGCCCGATGAGGCCGCCGTCTATGTCCGGCATGGAAAAAAGTCCGAGCGCGTTGGCGGCGGTGACGCTGCCGCCGTAGAGTATGGGCACGCGCGCCGCGACTTCGGCATCGCAACGCGCGATGCGTTTGCGGATGAAGGCGTGGACTTCCTGCGCCTGTTCCGGCGTGGCCGGTTGATCCGAACCCACCGCCCAGAGCGGTTCGTAGGCGAGTATGGCGTTTTTCAGCACATAGGGGCCGAAACGCCGGATGAGCGAATCCAGTTGGCGTCCGACGATGTATTCCGTCCAGTCGGAATCGCGCTCGTCGGCGCTTTCGCCCATGCAAAAAATCGGCGTGATGCCCGCTTCCTGCGCCGCGAGAAAGCGGGCGGCGGCGGTGTCGTCGGTTTCGTGAAACTGGCTGCGGCGTTCGGAATGGCCGATCAGCACATGACGGCAGCCGTAATCCACCAGCATGTGCGGCGCAACCGCGCCCGTGAGCGCACCGTTTTTGGTCGAGCAGATGTTTTGCGCGCCCCAGGCGATGTTGCTGCCTTGCAGCAGTTGTTGCGCCTGGCACAGATAGGGATAGGGAACGCACACCACGCAATCGGCATCATGAAAATCCTTGACGCCTGCTGCCAGCTTTTCCAGCAACGCCTTGTTGGTGGCAATGCTGCCGTTCATTTTCCAGTTGCCGACGGCGAACTTGCGCCGTTTTTGTCCCGCTTCAAACATCCAGATTCCCGGCGCGCAGCGCGTTGCCTTCGATGAATGCGCGACGCGGTTCCACCTGATCGCCCATCAATGTCGTGAAAATCTCGTCCGCCGCGATGGCGTCCTCGATCTGCACCTTGAGCAAACGGCGCACCGTCGGATCCATCGTGGTTTCCCACAATTGCTCGGGGTTCATCTCGCCCAAGCCTTTGTAACGCTGGATGTTGAGGCCATGTTTGGCTTCGTCGAGCAGCCATTGCAACGCCTGATCGAAGCTCGTCACGGCTTGCTGTTTTTCGCCGCGCTTGATGGTTGCGCCTTGCGTCAGCAGGCCTTGCAGCATGTCGGCGGTTTTGCGAATCTGGCGGTAATCGCCACTGGCGAGCAACTCGGGATCAATAATGCTGCATTGCAGATTGCCATGCAGGTATTTGTTGATTTCGAGGCGGTAGCTCGCGCTTTCCTGATCAAAGCCGACCTTGACCTCGCAGCCGTAATCGGCCAACTGGCGGCGCAATTCCTTGGCGGCGGCTTCGGCGGTTTTTTCGCCGGAGAGATCAAGCGCGGGCATGTGTTGCAGCGAGCGCAGCACGACTTCGTCGTACAAGGGCGCGAGACGTTTGACGACGGCATCGGTCAGCACCATTTCCTTGGCCATTTGCGCGAGCGCCTTGCCGTTGATGACATTGCCGCCTTCGCCGGTCAGCAGTTCGGCGTTAGTGAGTGCTGACTGCAACAGGTATTCGTTGAGTTCGTGCTCGTCCTTGAGGTAGCGTTCGTCCTTGCCCTGCTTGACTTTGTAGAGCGGCGGCTGGGCGATATAAATATGGCCGCGCTCGACCAGTTCCGACATCTGGCGGTAGAAAAACGTCAGCAACAAAGTGCGGATGTGCGCGCCGTCAACGTCGGCATCGGTCATGATGATGATGCGATGGTAGCGCAGCTTTTCGACATCGAAATCTTCCTTGCCGATGCCGGTTCCCAGCGTTTGTATCATGGTGACGATTTCCTGCGAGGAAATCAGCTTGTCGAAGCGGGCTTTTTCGACATTGAGGATTTTGCCCTTGAGCGGCAAAATCGCCTGGAATTTGCGGTCGCGCCCCTGTTTGGCGGAGCCGCCTGCGGAATCGCCCTCGACCAGATAAAGCTCGGACAAGGCCGGGTCTTTTTCCTGACAATCAGCCAGTTTGGCGGAAAGCCCGATACCGTCGAGCGCGCCCTTGCGCCGCGTCATTTCGCGTGCCTTGCGGGCGGCTTCGCGCGCGCGGGCGGCTTCCACGATTTTGCCGCAGATGATTTTCGCGTCATTCGGGTTTTCCAGCAGATATTCGGCCAGCTTGGCGGCGACGACTTCCGACACCACGGGCTGCACTTCGGACGAGACCAGTTTATCCTTGGTTTGCGATGAAAACTTGGGTTCGGGCACTTTGACCGACAGCACGCAGGTCAAACCTTCGCGCATGTCGTCGCCGGTGGTATCCACCTTGGCTTTTTTCGCCAGTTCGTTTTGCTCGATATAAGCGTTCAAGGTGCGCGTCATCGCGGCGCGCAGCCCGGTCAAATGGGTTCCGCCGTCGCGTTGCGGAATGTTGTTGGTGAAGCATTGCACGGTTTCCGCGTAGGAGTCGTTCCACTGCATGGAGACCTCGACCGTGATGCCTTCCTTTTCGCTGATCGCGTAGAAAATCTTGGGATGCAGCACGGTTTTGGCGCGGTTCATGTATTCAACGAAACCGCGCACGCCGCCGGAATGCGCGAAATTTTCGCTTTTGCCGTTGCGCTGGTCTATCAACTCGATTTTGACGCCGTTGTTGAGGAAAGACAGTTCGCGGATGCGTTTGGCGAGGATTTCAAAGTGAAATTCGATATTGGTGAATGTTTCGGTCGAAGCCATGAAATGCACTTCCGTGCCGCGCCGTTCGGTCGTTCCGGTCACGGCCAGCGGCGCGACGGCCACGCCGCGGCGAAATTCCATCTGATGCACTTGCCCGTTGCGGCAAATCTTGAGACGCAACCAATCGGACAGCGCATTGACCACCGATACGCCCACACCATGCAAACCGCCGGAAACCTTGTAGGAGTTCTGATCGAATTTGCCGCCCGCGTGCAGTTCCGTCATGACGATTTCAGCGGCGGAGCGTTTGGGATCGTGTTTGTCGTCGTCCTTGATGTCGGTCGGGATGCCGCGCCCGTTGTCGGAAACACTGAGAGAATTATCCGGGTGGATGATGACTTTGATGTCATCGCAATGCCCGGCCAGCGCCTCGTCAATCGCGTTATCCAGCACCTCGAACACCATATGGTGCAGGCCGGAACCATCGGAGGTGTCGCCGATATACATGCCGGGGCGCTTGCGTACCGCGTCCAGTCCTTCGAGAATTTTGATGCTGGAGGAATCGTAGTCAGTTGGTTTTTGCTTGTCGGTCATTTTCGGGTTTCACGTGAAACAATCGGTTAATCGGAACGGCTTAAATACGCATCGGCATCACGACATATTTGTAATTTTCATCACCGGGGATGGTCACCAAGCAACTGCTGTTGGCATCATTGAAGGAGAAAATAACATTGTCGTTGCTGACATTGGTCAACACGTCAATCATGTAAGTAACATTGAAGCCGATGTCGAGCGAATCGCCGCTGTAGGCGATTTCCATTTCTTCTTCCGCCTCTTCCTGTTCGCTGTTGCTGCTGATGAGGCGCAAGCTGCCCGTGCCCAGCACCATGCGGATGCCGCGATATTTTTCATTGGAAAGAATGGAAGCGCGCTGCATCGCCATAAGCAAGGCCTGACGATCAACCTCGAACGTATTCTGGTAGCCGGTCGGGATGACGCGCGTGTAATCGGGGAATTTGCCGTCTATCACCTTGGAAATCAGGCGTATGCCCGAAAACGCAAAATTGGCTTGGTTGGCGCCGACTTCTATGGTCACTTCATCGTCGCTGTCGTCGAGCAACTTGATGAGTTCCAATATGGTTTTGCGCGGAAGGATAAGTTCCTGTTTTTCATAGGATTGTGGCAATTCCGCACAGGTGTAACTAAGGCGGTGTCCGTCCGTGCCGACCACGCTCAGGCGATTGCCGCTCACCTCAAACAGCAAACCATTGAGGTAATAGCGGATATCCTGCTGCGCCATCGCGTATTGCACTTGGCGCAACAGTCGCTTCAACTGGTTTTGCGGTAATGACAATGTAAGACTGGTATCGCCGCCGCCTTTCGCCATGAGCGGATAATCCGCTGCGGGCAGGGTTTGCAGGTTGAAACGGCTTTTGCCCGCCTTGATCTGCATACGGTTGTCGGTAATTTCCAGCGTGATCTGGGATTGTTCGGGCAGCGAACGGCAAATATCCAGCAGCTTGCTCGCGGAAACCGTAGTCGCGATGTCAGCGCCCGGCTTGGCTTCCGTGGAAAGCGAAATCTGCATTTCCAGATCGGTTGCGGTCAGCATAAGCGTTTCCTGCTTTGCTTCCAGCAACAGATTGGTCAATATGGGCAGGGTATGGCGACGTTCAACGATGCCGCTTACCGATGAAAGAGGTTTCAGCAGTTCTTCACGAGCGATTTTTATATTCATAGCTTTAAATCATCCTAATAAAGTTTAATAAGGCATGAAATTTCTGTGGATAAAGTTTATTTCCATTATAAATCAAACTATTAATTTGATACTCAACTTGTTATTCCGGCTGTGGATTACTGTGGATGAATTGTTCAGTGTTTTCCCGTTTCGGCGAAAACAAAAGTTATCCTGCGATTCACCCACAGTTATTCCTGACATTTTGCTCAACCCCGGATTACCTGCACCAAAAACGCGAGATCATGCGCGAGACCGGGATCGCTCTGGCGCAATTTGGTGATTTCCTCACACGCATGAATTACGGTGGTGTGATGCCGTCCGCCGAACGCTTCGCCGATCTCGGGAAAGCTGCGATCGGTCAATTCACGCGCCATCGTCATCGCCACCTGCCGCGGTCGCGCGACATTGCGCGAGCGTTTTTTCGAGTGCATGTCGGCGACCTTGATCTTGTAATAGTCGGCCACGGTTTTCTGGATGTTTTCTATCGTTACCTGCCGACCGCGCACCGCGATCAGGTCTTTCAACGCTTCCTTGGCGAGCGGAATATCAATCGCATGACCGGTAAACCGCGCCATCGCCACGATGCGGTTCAACGCGCCTTCGAGTTCGCGCACATTGGAGCGGATTTGCTTGGCGATGAAAAAGGCCACATCCTCGTGCAAAACCACATGTTGCGCTTCGGCTTTTTTAAGCAGAATCGCCACGCGCATTTCCAGCTCCGGCGGTTCAATCGCAACAGTCAAACCCCAACTGAAACGGGTACGCAAACGCTCGTCCATGTCGGCGATTTCTTTGGGATAGGTATCGCATGTGATGACGATCTGCTTTTTGGATTCGATCAGCGTGTTGAACGCGTAAAAAAATTCCTCCTGCGTGCGGTTCTTTTTGGCGAAGAACTGGATATCGTCAATCAGCAGCAAATCAAGCGAATGATAAAGCCGTTTGAAATCGTCGAACGCCTTGTTTTCATAGGCTTTTACCACATCATACACATAGCGTTCCGCGTGCAGATAACGTATGCGCGCATCGGGCTTGTGCTCGCGCAAATGGTTGCCTATGGCCTGTATCAAATGCGTTTTACCCAGCCCAACTCCGCCGTAAACAAACAGGGGATTGTAGCCGGAACCGGGATTTTCCGCGACCTGAATCGCGGCGGCGCGCGCGAGCTGGTTGGCTTTGCCGGTCACGAAATTGTCGAAATTAAACGCGGGATTCAGCCCGGAAATATCCGCCACCGGCTTGGCTTTGGCGGGTTTGGGTTCCGCCTTGATCTTGGCTGTCGCGGAAACCTTGACGGGCGTTTCCACCGCATCGCCGTTGCCGTTTTCAACCAGCGCGAGCTCGATGTTGAACGGGTGGTCGAGCACTTCCCTGCCGATTTGCTCAATCTTGGATAAAAAGCGATCCTTGACCCATTGTTGCACAAAGCGGTTGGGCGCGGACAGGCGCAAACCGTCCGCGACGATTTCGCAGTGCAGGGGCTTGATCCAGGTGTTGTATTGTTGCGAAGACAACTCTTCCTGAAAACGGCCTAGACAGGTGGGCCAGAAGTTTTCCATCGGTGCTGCATGACTCCAGTGATTTCGCGGGCAAGGTCGCCGATTGTTTGTGGGGCGTACCAGCATGATTGCCGGAAAGGGGAAATACTACCCTGTTTGTCCCAACTTATCCACAAGCCGCGAAACAAATTAAAGGTTGACAGCGCAAGGAAAAACAGGGTTTAATTAGCGCCTTTTTACGCCTACGTTCAAGGTTATCGGAGATACGCATGAAACGCACTTATCAACCTTCCAAGGTACGCCGCGCCCGCACGCACGGCTTCTTGGTGCGCATGAAAACCCGTGGCGGCCGCGCTGTGATTGCCGCGCGCCGCGCCAAGGGTCGCGCCCGTCTCGCAGTTTGATGCGTGACCGGCTTCGGTTTTTCCCGCCGGTTCAGAATCAAGAAAACGGATGAATTTTCATCCGTTTTTAATTTTCGCAAACGTGTTTCCGGGCGGATGCTGGTCATGCACATCATGCCGAACGGCTTGGAACACGCGCGGGTTGGCCTGATCGTCGGGAAAAAGCTGGCGCGCAGCGCGGTGGAGCGCAATTACATGAAGCGCATATTGCGCGAGTTGTACCGGCATGAGCAGGGTGCGTTGGGCGGTGTGGATATTTTGATTCGCCCGCAAAAGGCATTTACCCGCGCGCATTTCGCGCAGATGGAAACGGAGTTCCGGCAATTGATGCACAAGCTGCGCGAGCGATTTTCCGCGCCCCACAACAGCGAGCAGGCATGACAATGGCGCGTTTTCTGATCTGGCTGATTCATGGCTATCAATATTTGCTGAGTCCCATGCTGGGCAATAATTGCCGTTTCACCCCCTCGTGCTCGCATTATTCCTGTCAGGCTTTGCAACACTACGGCGTGTTGCGCGGTTCCTGGCTTACACTGCGTCGTTTGTCGCGCTGCCACCCGTGGCATGTCGGCGGTCACGACCCCCTGCCCTAGTTTTGTAAAGAAGCTCTCATGGATTCCAAGCGTTTTGCACTTGTCGTTATTTTTTCCTTTTCCTGCCTGATGTTATGGAATGCGTGGCAGCGTGAGCATAATCCGCCGCCGACCCCGCAGGCGCAAGCGCAGGGACAAACGGATTCCAGCGTGCCGCAAGCCGTGACGGATAAGCCTGCGGATAAACCGGCGGCTCCCGCGCAGGAAAGCGGTGTCGCTCTCGCCAAAGGCCAGCGCGTGCGCGTGGAAACCGATACGATGCTGGCGGAAATTGATACCACTGGTGGCGACCTGCGTCGTCTGGAATTGCTCAAACATCGCAACGATGCGGGAACCGGCAATTTTGTGCTGCTGGATGATAGCGTGCCGCCCGCGATTTATGTCGCGCAATCTGGCTTGGTCGGCGCCAATTTGCCTTCGCACAAGGCCGTATTCACGGCTTCGGCGGACAATTACACCTTGCAATCCGGTCAGGATAAGCTGGAAGTGAAGCTGGTCTGGAGCGGCGAGGACGGCGTGCAGGTGGACAAA
>JAITWS010000084.1 GCA_031285185.1 Methylobacillus sp. | reverse complement strand
CCCTGCCTGCCCAACCAAACCGAACTGATCGCCGAGCGCGCGCAACGCGGCGTTTTTTCCGCGCGACCGGGGATTACGGGGCTGGCGCAGGTGCAAGGCATTGATATGTCCGATCCGCAGCGACTGGCCGAGGTGGACGCGCGAATGCTGCGCGATTTTTCCGTGGGCGGTTATTTCAAATATATTGTTCTGACGGCGTTGGGGCGGGGTTCCGGCGACCGGGTGAACGATTCCAAAACATCTCCTCCCAAGTAAGGGGAGCGATGCGAGATCAGCATCGTCAGACCGAAACCACGCGCACCGCGACTTGTTTGGTGTAAACGCTGAAGCACAGGTATTCGTATTTCCAGCCGTGGCGGGCGATGGTTTCCTGGAAGGCTTTGAACTCGTCTTCGCGCCAGTGTTCGTTGCCGAGGTATTCGTCGAAGATGAGCACGGAGCCGGCGACGATGCGGGGCGCGAGCGCGTCCAGCACGGTTTTGGTGGAGCTGTAAATGTCGCAATCCACGTTGACGAGGCGCACCGGCTCGGGGTGCGTTGCGAGAAATTCAGGCAGGGTTTGCTCGAACCAGCCGGGGATCAGCGTGACATTCGGCGGGACATCGGGCATTTCCCCGCGCGTGGTGTAGCTGCCTTTGGGTTCGTGGTGCCACACTTCGGGCAGCCCTTCAAAACTGTCGAAGCCGTAAATTTTTTGCGCGGTGAGCCGCGCCAACTGGCGTATCGTATTGCCGAAACGCACGCCGAATTCCAGCACCAAACCTTGTTGCGGCGCGGCGTCGAAGGCGAGCCGGAAGGTTTCCATCATGCTGCCGGTGAGCGGCGGCATCGGGTTGCAGGCCGATTTGAAATAATTCCACGCATCCAGCCGCGCGCGGTCGAGCGCGTTGCCTTTTTCCAGCGCCTTCAGATGCGCTTGCGCTGCATCGTCGCGGTGCGCGTATTCGAGAATCACCGCGAGCATGAAACGCGCTTCGTTGTCCTGCGGCGCACGCGCGAGCACGCGCTCAAGATTTTTGATCGCGTCCTCGCGGTCATAGGTGAGCAGCAAAGCGTGCTGGTTGAAAAGCGTGGGCACATAGTCGGGCGCGCGCGCCAATGTTTTTTTGTAATACGCTTCCGCCTCCGCGAGATCGCCTTTTTCATGCAGCGCGTAACCCATGTTGCCGAGATATTCGGGATGGTCGGGGCGTTGCTGAAGCGCGCGCTGAATATGGTCGAGCGCGCGTTCGATATTGCCCTGCCGCAACTCGGTCACGCCCAGCATGTGCCACGCATCCGGTTGTTGCGGAATATGCTCGATGATGCGGCGGCACACGGTTGCGGCTTGCGGCCAATTGCCCTGCGCGAGATGCGCCTGCGCCAGATGCAACGCGTTGGCAAGCTGCTGTTGCGGGGATGCCGTCGGTGCGGGGACGCGCGGATTGGCCGATTTGTTCAAACAGCAATGTTTGAATTTTTTACCGCTGCCGCACGGACAAGGCGCGTTGCGACCGGGGGTGGAAGCCATTATTTCGTGCAGTTGAAACGCAAGGTGCGCGCTTGCGTGACCATGTTTTCTTCCTGCGCCAGAATTTCATAGCCCTTGGGACAGGCTTGCCGCGCGGCGCTGAAACACTCCGGCCATTCCTTGAAACCGCTGCACGAAACTGCCTGCCCGTATTGCGCGCCGCTGTATTCGTCATTTTTATCGGCGGATTTCGATTTGCCGCCGCCGGAACCGGAAAGGCTGCCGCACGCGGTCAACAGGGCGAGAAGAACAAACAAAGTCAGGTTACGCATGATTTGATTTCCAAAAAACAAGCATGATAAACGAAATTCACACAACGCCGCGTTCCGCGAGCAAACGCAACACGCGCTCCACACATTCCGCCAGGGAAAGGTGGGCGGTATCCAGCACCAGCTCGGCGGATTCCGGCGTTTCATACGGCGCGGAAATGCCCGTGAAATTCGGGATCATCCCCTGCCGCGCCTTGGCGTACAAGCCTTTCACATCGCGTTGCTCGCACACTTCCGGCGGACTGGCGCACCAGATTTCGATGAAGTCGCCCGCATCCACAAGTTGGCGCGCGCGTTCGCGATCCGCGCGGTAAGGCGAGATAAACGCCGTCAACACGATCACGCCCGCATCCAGAAACAACTTGGCCACCTCACCCGCGCGCCGGATATTTTCCACGCGATCCTCCGCGGAAAACTCCAAATCCGCGCACAAGCCGTGCCGCACATTGTCACCATCCAGCACATAAGTGCGACAACCCTGCGTGTGCAACACTTCTTCCACCGCATGAGCCAACGTGGATTTGCCCGCGCCCGACAAGCCGGTAAACCACAAAATCACGCCGCGATGTTGCTGCGCCCGCTCGCGCATGGCGCGGTTCACGCGGGTGGGTTGGCGGTGCAGATTTTTGTCCGCGCTCATGCCAGCCCCAGCGATTTTTTCAGCGGTTCCAGCCAGGGTTCGTAATGTTTCCAGCGCGCCACCGAAGTTTTGTAGATCGGTTGGCGCACCTGCCAAAGTGAAGCGGTTTTCACGGTACGCTCCAGTTTGTGCGGCGCGAGACAGGCATCATCCCATTCCAGACCGACGGTATCTATCAGTTTGCGCGACCAGTATTCCGGGTCGGCAATCGTATCTTCATATTGAACATCCAATATGCGACCGGGCAGCACCTTGTGCCAATGCGCCATCAGTCGCTCGTATTGCCGATAGTGATGCCCCAACCGATGAAGGTCGTAGGCGTAATTGTGTTTGGCGCCAAAATTCTGGAAAAAGATGGAAAGACAGTTATCCATCGCATCGCGTTTGCAATGGATGATGGGTACATTCGGCAACAGCAACGCGATGAGACCCAGTTGCACAAAGTTGTGCGGCAATTTATCCGTGATGCGCGCGGGGTCGGTTCCCGGCCCGGCGATTTTCCGCAACAGCGCGGTATAACGGTCAACGAGTTGGCGCGCGTGTTCGGGCTGCATCAGCGACATGCACGCGGGATAAGGTTCCTGCGTTTTGAGCGTATGCGGCACGTTTTCCTCGGCTTTCGTCCAGAAAACGACCTCTCCCGCGCCGATCACTTTGGGATGACTGGAAATGATCTGCTCGGTCAACGTGGTGCCGGAACGCGGCATCCCCACGATCATCACCGGCAGATTATCCGGCACGCCCAGATTTTGATGCGCCTCGATAAATTCCCGCGTGAACACCGACATCAGCGCATCGAGTCGCGCCTCCAATTCCTCGGGTTGATAATCATCGTATTCCGCATTTTTAAGACGATTTCCATGCTCGTAGTATTTCCAGGCCTGTTCCCAATCCTTGCAATCGTCGAAAATTTTGCCCAAGGCGAAATTCAACGAAATCGCCGATTCCGCATCGTCGTTGATGCGCTCGGCCAGATTTTGCAACTTGCCGATCACGGCATCATCCGGGGAAAACTTGCGCGAAGAGGCGAGGCTGGAATAAGCAGCCTCGCGCTCGGGAAATTCCTCCACCAGCGCCTCCAGCACATTCACGGCATCCTTGCCGTGCCCCGCCAGCAAATGCGCCTGACCCAAGCCCAGTCTGGCGATATAGCGACCCGGGAATCCGGCGGCGACTTCCGAAAACTGCTTGATGGCGTGTTCGCTGTCACCCAAATCCAAATAAACAAAACCGATGCGCTCCGACAACTCCGGCTCGCCGGGTTTCAGTTGTTGCGCGCGCTCAAAACATTCCCTGGCCTCGTCGTAGCGATGTTGTTCCTGCAAAACTTCGCCCAGCAAAACCACCGCCTCCAACCAATCCGGCTTGAGATCAATGGCCGCAAGAAACTGCTCCGTCGCGAGATCAGGCAATGTGGCGCGACGCAAAGCGGCGGCGAAATTGATGCGATACTCGTGATTTTTGGGTTCCAGCCCGACCGCGTATTCAAAGCATTCCAACGCGCGGGGAAAATCTTCCATATCCCGGTAAACCAGTCCCAAGCCATTGAACGCGGCATGGTTGGTCTTGTCGCCATCCAGCACGGATTTGTAGGCCGCAGCGGATTCTTCGCAACGCTTGGCGCGGCGCAAGGTTTCCGCATAGGCGATCTTCGCGCCGTGAAGGCCGGGATCCAGCGCGAAGGCGCGCTGAAATTCCGTAATGGCTTCGTTGAGCTGGTTCGATTCCGACAACGCCGTCGCCAGATTCGCATGGCTGGGCGCATGGGTCGGATTGGCCTGCACGATCAGCCGGAACTGCTTGGCGGCTTCCTCGGAACGTCCTGTGGCCGCGAACAATATCGCGAATTGCTGGCGCACATCCCACGCTTCCGGCGCTTGTTTGAGCACATCGCGGTACAAGCCTTCGGCTTGCGAGATCATGCCCGATGCGCGCGCCTGTTCAGCCGCGCGCAGCATTTGTTGCAGTTGATGGATTTTTTGCGGACTCAAGGGTTTCATGAAATTGGTTTTTTCGACGGTTGAAAATGGCCGACCGGATTACTGCTTGGCGCGGATATTGAGTTGTTTGAGTTTGCGGTAAAGGTGGGTGCGTTCGAGTTCCACGGCTTCGGCGACGCGGCTCATGTTGCCGCCGGCTTTGGTGATGTGGTGTTCGAAATAAATGCGTTCGAAAGCATCGCGCGCTTCGCGCAGCGAGGTGTCGAGGTTGATGGGCAACACGGGCGCGGCGGGGGCTTTGGGTTCTTCCGGTTCGGCGATCTGCCCCAGCACGCGCTGGGTTTCGGGCAGCGTGATTTTTTCACCTATGCTGGTGAGCATGAGGTTTTTCACGGCGGTTTTTAGTTGCGCCATGTTGCCCGGCCATTCGGCGTTACGCATCGCGTTGAGCGCGGCCACGTCAAATTCCTTGTAATTCGCCTCACCGCTTTCGGCGAGAAAGGCGGCCATCGCCTTGACCAGATCGGGGATGTCTTCGCGGTGTTCCGCGAGCGCGGGAACCGCAAGGCTGGCGGCGGAAAGCGTGTGGTACAGGGTTTCGTCGAATTGTCCGGCCTGCGCCAGTTTGGGCAGGCTGTGCGTGGTGGCGCAGACGATGCGCGCGTCGTATTTTTCCGCCTTGGCGAGCAGCAGTTGCAAACCTTTCTGCTCGGTTTTGCCGAGGTCGGTCACTTCGGGAATGTAGATCAAACCTTCGCGGCATTGTTCCAGAATTTCCAGCGGCGCGGTGGCGAGTTTTTCCGGCTGCGTGAGTTCCAGCCAGGGCGTGTTTTGCCGATGCAGAAAACGCGCGCAAAGTTCCGCGCCGCAGCCGCGCGCGCCGGTGAGCAAAAGCGGCGCCTTGAGGCTATCGAGTTGCTCCAGCCGCGCGCGCAGCTCGTTGATGACCGCGCTTTTGCACAGGCTCAACAGATTCATGCCGCTGCGCGGCTGGTGCTCGGCGTGCTTGAGCGCGGCGTTCACCGTTTTCAGCAACTTTTGCAGCGCGATGGGTTTTTCCAGAAAATCGAACGCGCCGATGCGCGTGGCTTCGACGGCGGTGTCTATCGTGCCGTGCCCCGACATCATCACGACCGGCATGGTCAGCAGGCCGCCGTTGCCCCATTCCTTGAGCAGCGTGATGCCGTCGCAATCCGGCATCCAGATGTCGAGCAGCACGAGATCGGGACGTTCCTGTTGTCGCCAGTCGCGCGCTTGCGCGGCGTTTTCGGCCAGCTTGACCTGATAACCTTCGTCGCTGAGGATGTCGCTCAATAATTCACGGATGCCGACCTCGTCATCCACCACCAATACCTGACGCGCGGTCATGCAGCCTCCTTCACCGGCAAAAGCATCGCCACGATGGCGCCGCCCTGCGCTTGGTTTTCGATCTTGATAATACCTTTGTGTTCTTCCACGATTTTCTTCACAATGGCAAGCCCCAGCCCCGTACCATGCCGTTTGGTGGTCATGTAAGGCTCGAAGGCGCGCGTCATAAGTTCCGGCGGAAAGCCGGGGCCGTTGTCGGATATTTCCAGTCTGACCATGCCGTTCTCAGATGCTATTTTTACACGAATCAGGGAATCCGGTTTGCCTTCCAGCGCTTCTTGCGCATTTTTCAGCAGATTGTGCAGCACTTGCCGCAGCATGGTGGCGTCGCCGTGCACCAGCGGCAGGTTTTCCTCGGTCTCCAGCCGGATGCGCGAACCGTGCGCTTCATACAGCGCCAGCACGTCGCGCACGAGCGCGTTGATGTCGAGCGCGGTGAGATTGAGCGCGGGCGAACGCGCGTATTCGCTGAATTCATCCACCATGTTTTTCATCGCCGACACTTGGCCGACGATGGTTTGCGTCGCGCGTTTGAGCACTTCGGCATCGCCGCCTTCGAGTTTGTCGCTGAGTTTGTGCTCCAGCCGTTCCGCCGAAAGCATGATGGGCGTGAGCGGGTTTTTGATCTCGTGCGCGAGCCGCCGCGCGACCTCGCCCCAGGCCGCATCGCGTTGCGCTTGCAGCAGCATGGTCACATCGTCAAACACCACCACATAACCGCCTTCCGAACCCGTCGGCAAACGGGTTCCGCGCACCAGCAACACCTGCTCGCCGCGCGCGCCTTCAAATTCGATTTGCTGTTGCCATTCGCCGCCGTTGGCGAATTTCGCCAGTATGGTCTGTATCAATGTCGCGAGCGCCGCGCTGTGCGCGAGACGTTCCAGCGGCTGCTCCACCATCAGATCAAGATCGGCGCCCAGAATCTGCGAGGCGGACGGGTTGAAGGTACGCACGCGGAAATTTTCGTCGAATGCGATCACGCCGGAAGAAAGGTGCGACAGAATGGTCGCGAGATGTCCGCGCGCCGCCTCCACCCGCGCGCGATTGCGCTCCGCCGCCTGCCGCGCATCGGAAAGCTGGCGCGTCATGCTGTTGAACGACTGCACCAGCACGCCCAATTCATCCGTGCCGTGCACCGGCAACACCTTGCCGAAATCGCCGCTCGCAATCGCGCGCGTGCCTTCCGCCAGCACGCCCAGCGGCGCGGACAAACGGCGACTCAACACGAATGCGAAGGCGAGCGCGGAAAGCATCGCAAGCATGAGCACCAGCGTGAGCGTGAGCGCGAACACTTCCTTGAGCGCGGTGCGCGTGACGGAAAGTTCCTGATAATTTTGATACACCGATTGCACTTCCTCCGCTGTTTTGGAAAGCTCGGGCGGAACCGGCTGCAGCAATTGCAAAATGCGGGTGTCCTCGTGGATTTCGGTGGAATTGACCGGAACCAGCACGCGCAAATACAGCCCCTTGCCGGGGATGGGTTCGATGCGGCCATGCATACGCTGACGCGCTTCACCCAGTTGCGAAATCGTCGGGACATCCGGCAAAAAACTGGTCGCGTCGCCGCTCGAATACGCCACGATGCGTCCCTGCGGCGTGAGCAACGCGGCATCGCGCACGCCGTTGCGCTCGCGCAAATCATTCAGCAGCGACAAATGGGAGGAACTCGGCTGGAACGCGAGCGACAGCGCCATGCGCTCGCCTTTTTCCTCCAGATCCGCGAGCAGGGTATCCAGCGCGTTCTGACCGAGCCGCAAGCCGCCGTTGAGCGCGGCTTCCACCCGCACGTTGAACCATGATTCGATGGAACTCGTAAGAAAATTGACCGAGACCGCGTAAACAATCACGCCGGGAATGAGCGCCATGAGCGCGAACATGCCGAGCAAACGCACCGCGAGGCGGCTGCCGATCACCTGCGCGCGGATTTGCCGGTAGAGTTTCCACAGTTGCTGCGCGAGCAGAAAAATGAAAAACACCGCGAGCGCGAGATTGAGCGCGAGCAACACCGTGTAATTTTGCCCGGACACGGCGGTGTTCGCGCTCGCGTGTGACAGCATGTAAAGCAGAATCGCGCCGAGCGCGACCGAAACGAAAACAACGTATTTCATCGGGAGTTATTTGCCGTCATGCTGCAAACCCGGCGTCCAGCGGTAACGCTCGGAAACCAGCGTCCACTTTTCCGAACTCAGCGCCTCGACCTGCAAGGCTTTCGGCAAGCGGGAAAGATCAAGGCGGAAACGCAGGCTGGCGACATAATTTTCGCCGCTTTCGATGTCGGATTTGGTGAACACCTCCCAGCCGCGCAGGCGCGATAATTCTTCCATCGCCTCTTCCAGCGACGCGAAGGATTTCTGGTGCGCTCCTTCGTTCATCAGATATTGGCGCGACAGCGCGTGGTAGCGCAACTGGATGCGTTGCGTTTTGGTCGTGATCTCCCTGTCGAACCAGTATTCACGCGGTCGCACGAGCTGGAACTCGACGAGAAAACTCAGCGGCACGCCCTTGTTGAGCGCGTCCTCCACCTCGTTGGGAAAATCAATGCCGAAATCGGCATGGAGCTGGTAGCCGTTTTCGACCGGAACCAGATCGGCGTTTCTGATCTCGATGCCTTCCGCCCGCGCGTGCGGCGCGAAACCCAGGGACATCGCCAGAAGCGCGAGACTAAATTTTTTGCAGCAGCGCGTAAAAAAATCCATCATGATCCGCACACGGTAGCAGTTGGCCAGTCCCCGGTTCGTTGGGCGCAAGTTGTCGCGCGTCCGCCTGTTCGGTCAGGAACGCGGCGATTTGTTGTTGATTTTCTTCGATAAAAATTGAGCACGTCACGTAAAGCAATTTACCACCGTTTGCGAGGGTACGCCACAAGCTGCGTAGTATGCGCGATTGCTGCGCGGCGAAGTTCGCAATGTCGGCTTCGCGCCGCAACCATTTGATGTCCACATGCCGCCGCACGATGCCCGAAGCGCTACACGGCACATCGGCGAGTATGCGATCAAACGGCTGACCGTCCCACCATGCGGCGGGATCGCCCGCGTCGCCCGTCACCAGTTGCGCGGAAAGACCGAGCCGTTGCAGATTGTCGCGCGTGCGGGCGAGCCGCGCTTCTTCGCTGTCGAGCGCGGTCATCGCGACATCGGCGAGTTCCAGCACATGCCCGGTTTTTCCGCCGGGCGCGCAGCACGCGTCGAGCACGCGCATTCCGTCCCGCACGTCCAGCAAATGCGCGGCGAATTGCGCGCCGAAATCCTGCACCGAAACTTCGCCCGCCGCGAAGCCCGGCAATTTTTCCACCGGCACGGGTTGCGCCAGCATGATCGCGTCCTGTCCCAAACGCCGCACGTCCAGCCCTGCGTGTTCAAGCTTGAGCAGATAATCGTCCGCGCTCATGCGACGGCGATTGACGCGCAACGTGAGCGGCGGTCGCGCGTTGCCCGCTTGCAGCAGGCTTTCCCATTGCTGCGGATATTGCTGTTTGAGTTTGTTGATCCACCAGCGCGGATAAGAATAACGCGCCTGTTCGTCGTGCTCGATTTCGGTCAGCAGCGTTGCGCGCCGCCGCAAAAAATTACGCAGCACGGCATTCACCAAACCTTTCGCCCACGGCTTTTTCATGGAGGCCGCCGCCTTGACCGCATGATCCACCACGGCATACGCGGAAGCCTTGCCGTATTCCAGTTGATAGAGCGCCGCGAGCAGCAAACAGCGCACCGCCTCGTCATCGAGACGATTGCTGATGAGCCGGTTGAGAAGCGCATCGAGTCGGGCGTAATAACGCAACACGCCGTAGCTGATGTCCTGCGTCGCCGCGCGTTGTTGCGGCGTGGGTTGCGGATGTTGCCGACCGAGCTGTTCCAGCGTCTGCGCGAGATTGCGCCCGCCGAGAACCTGACCGATGACGTGCGCGGCGAGTTGCTGGCTTTTATCCAAGATCACGCGCCCAAATGGTCGCCGCGTTTGAGCGAAACGCCCGCGAGAAAATCGCGCGCGGACAAACGTTTGCCGCCCGGTTTTTGCAATTCGGTGACGCGCAACGCGCCCTCGCCGCAGGCGATCAAAATGCCGTCGGTGACATCGAGGATTTCACCCGGATGACCATCGCCATCCGCGACCGCATTTGCCATCCAGATGCGCCAGATTTCGCCGCGAAACGTGGTTTGCGCGACGGGAAAGGGATTGAACGCGCGTACCTGACGGCTCAGTTCGACGGCGGAGCGGTTCCAGTTGAGCGGCGCTTCGTCCTTGCGTAATTTTTCGGCGTAAGTGACTTGCGCTTCGTCTTGCTCTTCGGGGCGGAGATGATCCAGTTCCGCCAGCGTTTCCACCATCAATGTGCCGCCCAACGCGGCCAGCGCGTCGTGCAGGCTTTGCGCGGTGGCGTTTTCGATGATCGCCACCGCGCCCTTTTTGAGCATCGCGCCCGCATCCAGCGCGAGCACCACTTGCATGATGGTCACGCCGGTTTCCGCGTCGCCCGCAAGCAGCGCGCGCTGTATGGGTGCCGCGCCGCGCCAGCGCGGAAGCAGCGAAGCGTGGACGTTGTAGCAGCCGCGTTTGGGAAGTTCCAGCACGGCTTGCGGCAAAATCAAACCATAAGCCGCGACCACCATCACGTCCGCATCCAGCCCCGCGAGCGGTTCGCGGCTTTGCGGCGTTTTGAGTGTTTCGGGTTGCCATACCGAAAGACGATGTTGCAATGCCAGTTCCTTGACCGGGCTGGCCTTGAGCTTCATGCCGCGTCCCGCCGGACGATCAGGCTGGGTGAGCACGAGCGCGATTTCATGCCCCGCCGCGATCAGCGCATCCAGCGTGGGAACGGCGAAATCGGGCGTGCCGGCGAAAATTATTTTCATCGTCACATTGTCTCGCGCAGACGCTTCTTCAATTTATTTTTAATCCGTCCCTGCTTCAACTGCGACAGATATTCCACGAACACCTTGCCTTCCAGATGATCCATCTCATGCTGTATGCACACCGCGAGCAAGCCTTCGGCCTCGGTCGTGAACGGTTGGCCGTCGCGATCCAGCGCCTCCACCGTGATTTTTTCGGCGCGGCGCACGGTTTCGTAAATGCCGGGCACGGATAAACAGCCTTCTTCGCGCTCCTGTTCGCCGGAGCGAGCGGTGATGCGCGGGTTGATAAAGACGCGCAATCCGGTTTTATCGTCGCTGGTGTCGAGTACAATAATCCGCTCGTGAACGTTGACTTGCGTGGCCGCGAGGCCGATGCCGGGCGCGGCGTACATGGTTTCCGCCATGTCATCCACAAGGCGGCGGATGCGCGTATCCACGGCGTTTACGGGCTGGGCGACCGTGTGCAAACGCGGGTCGGGATAACGAAGTATATTTAAGATGGCCATAAAAGCTTGATTGTTTAATGAATTACATGCAGAATTTAAACCAACTTCAAAGAATTACATTCTTGCTCTTAATATTTAAGGTGGGGTCAACATGAAAAAATATATTATAACGCCGCTCTTGCTTTGGTGCTTTGCCTCGGCTGCATGGGCTGATGTCATTGAACTCAAGGAAGATCATCCGGACACATATGTGGTCAAGAAGGGGGACACGCTGTGGGGAATTTCCTCCCGTTTCCTGAAAGACCCTTGGCGCTGGCCGGAGGCGTGGAAGATGAACCGCGCGACTATCCGCAACCCGCATCTGATCTATCCGGGTGACGTAATTTCGCTCGATCTCAACGGCAACTTCAGCCTCTCGCGCGGCACACTCAAGCTGGAACCGGGTATGCGCGTCGAAGACCTGCAAAAAGAAGCCATCAAAACCATCGCGCCCAGCGTGATCGGTCCGTTCCTGAGCCAACCTCTGCTGATAGACAAAAACGCGCTCGACGACGCGCCCAAAGTCATCGCGGCGGAAGACGGTCGTCTGCTCATGGCGACCAACATGAATATCTACATCTCCAGCATTCAGGACGGCGACGGTCGCAACTGGCAGGTATTCCGTCCCGGCAAGGAGCTGATTGATCCCGACACCAAAGAATCGCTGGGCGTGGAAACCGTCTATGTGGGCGATGTCAAGGTCAAAAAATACGGCGAACCCGCCACCGTGGTGGTCAGTCGCGTCAAGCAGGACATCGCCGCGGGCGACCGCCTCATCAAGGCCGACGAAACGCCGCTCAACGCTTTTGTGCCGCACGCGCCGGACAAGGATATTGATGGTCGCATCATTTCCACCTACGCGGGGCCGGAAAACGTGGGACGCTACAGCATCGTCGCGATCAACCGCGGTTCCGACGATGGGCTGGAGCAAGGGCATGTGCTGGCGGTTTATTCGGAAGGCAAAACCCTGCCGCCGGAAAAAGTCGCCACCAACGACAGCGCCGAGCGCGAAGGCTACATCAACTTCAAGCGCAACCCGGACGGCACGCTGTTGCGCGACGAGGAAGGTCGTCTCCAGACCGAAATCGGCACGCGCCGCAAAGACGGCACGTATGAGCCTAAAGTTGATCCCAAGGGCATCAAACTGCCGAACGAACGCACCGGTCTGCTGATGATTTTCCGCACCTTCGACCATGTTTCGTATGGTGTCATCATGCAGTCCGAACGCAACATCAGCGTGATGGATCTCGTCGTCACGCCCTGACGTTGGGTAACGCCGACAACGCGCCGCACGCAGAGGCGGCATTATGGATGGGGCTGAGTTTGCTGGACGGACTCGGCCCCAAAGCTTACCGCGAATTATTGAGTGCCTTCGGCACGCCCGCATCCATCTACGCAACACCGTTCGGCGAATTGCGCCACGTTGTCTCCGATGAAATCGCGCGTCAAATCAGCGCCGGACTCGACCACGCCGCGCTCGCCAATTCGCTCGCGTGGCTCGCAAAACCCGGCAATCATCTCGTCACGCTCGCCGATTCCGCCTATCCGCGTCGCCTGCTGGAAATCACCGATCCGCCGCCGCTGCTCTATTGCAAAGGCAATATCGAGTTGCTCAACCGTCCCGCCCTCGCTGTGGTCGGCAGCCGCAACGCCACGCCGCAAGGCGAAAAAACCACGGAAGAATTTGCCCGCGCATTGAGCGAACACGGCTATTGCGTCATCAGCGGCATGGCGCTCGGCATAGACGGCGCGGCGCACAAAGGCGCGCTCTCCGGCAACGGCAGCACCATCGCCGTCATCGGAACCGGACTCGACATCATCTACCCCGCGAAACACAAAGCGCTCGCGCATGAAATCGCCGAAAAAGGCCTGATTATTTCCGAATTTTCGCTCGGAACCCCGGCCTTGGCGCAAAATTTTCCGCGCCGCAACCGCATCATCAGCGGCCTCGCGCTCGGCTGCCTTGTGGTCGAAGCCAATCTGCAAAGCGGCTCGCTCATCACCGCCCGTCTTGCTGCCGAACAAGGTCGCGACGTATTCGCCATCCCCGGCTCCATCCACTCCCCCGTCGCCAAAGGCTGCCACCAACTCATCAAACAAGGCGCCAAACTCGTGGACAGCATCCACGATATTCTGGAAGAACTGGGCGCGCCGCCGGATCGCGCCGCATCACCCGAAAAACCGGCGCAAGCGGACGACCCGCTGCTCGCGCACATGGGCTACGACCCCGTCACGCTCGACGCGCTGATTGAACGCAGCGGCGAAACCGCCGAAACGCTCTCGGGAAAACTGCTCATGCTGGAACTGGAAGGTCGCGTCGCCAGCTTGCCGGGCGGACGTTATCAGCGCATCAACTAAACTTTGCGGGGGGCTTTGCAGGCGCAGGTTTGTGATCGTTCCGCGCGAACGCGGTGTGGCTTTTGCTTCCCGGCGGCGGATTTTCCCAGAACCACGGACCGGACAGGCGCGCGACGAGGTCGGGCGGCAGGGTCAGGGCGCGGGGTTCGGCCTGGACTTTGGGGCGAACTTTGTGCATTCCGGGAAAGCCCATGCTGCGGTCGTAGTCGTCCACCTCGAACTTTATTTTCTCGAAATCGTGCGCGTGGCGTTCGAGGCCGAGAAAATCATAAATGCCGTCCATCACTTCGCGCGGACGCGCGGCGAGATTGGCGTAGCTCACCAGCATGAGCCGATCGCCGTGCTGGCCGAAGAAGGCTTCCTTGAGCGCGTTGAGCGGAAAGCCGACCACGCCGCCGCCGGACATGAGCACATCCGTGCGGCTGTAAACATTGGTTTCGGGGTCAAAGCGCACCATTTTGGAAATCTCCGCCGGACGCGCCGCGAACACGCGCTCGAAACTCTGCACGATTTCGGGGATGGGGCGCACGCAGCACACAAAGCGGGTTTCGGGGAAGAGCGTGAGCAGCAGGTTGATCTTGGAAGTCCAGTGCCGATTGGTATCCATCACCACCGCATTTGTGCCTTGGTAGAAATTCTCGAACAAGCCGCGCAACAATCGTGTCCGCGCCGCGTCGTCTATGAAAATGTTGAACTCGCTGGCGTTGGAAAGTTGCGGCAACAGGCCGCTCACGAGGCTGTACAGCGGGCTGGACATGCCCGCCGTCACGTTCGGATTCTGCCGCAAAAGCGCGCCCAGCAAAGTGGAGCCGGAGCGCGGCAGGCCGGAGATGAAAAAATATCGGGTTGGTTTCATGGATCGCCTTTGTGTTGTTGTGTCGTGCCCCGCGCCCCTTCACGAAAGGGGAATCAAACCTTGAGGCATCGCGATTTTATTCTCTTTCCGCGCAAGGCGAAACCCGAAAGAACCGCGCCGGATGCCACCGATTGGCTGGTGTGGTTTCCCGGCACATGCGCCCACGCCCGGTTTCAGCAGTCGGGCGTGCTGAAAAAATCCCCCGGGGACGGACGCAGCAGTGCTTGCGAGTTGGAAAAACCCCTTGTTTAACTTTGCAATTTTGGGTTAGAATGCGCGGCTCAAAACAGGAGAGAAACAGAATGTCCATTACGACTGCCGAAACGGCTCGGCTGATTACTGAATATAAACAGGGTGCCAACGATACCGGTTCCCCGGAAGTGCAGGTCGCGTTGCTGACCAGCCGTATCGCCACGCTGACCGAACATTTCAAGACCCATGCCAAGGATCATCATTCCCGTCGCGGTTTGCTGGCGCTGGTTAGCCAACGTCGCAAGCAGCTCGATTATCTGAAGCGCAAAAACGCTGACCGCTATCGCTCTTTGATCGCGCGTCTCGGTCTGCGTAAGTAAATATCCCCTCTGGATCGCGAAAACAAGCCGAAAGCCATGCGGTAACGCAGCGCTTGTCGGCTTGTTTCATTTTAAAAAGGACATAAGTCGTGAAATCAATCAAAAAATCAATCCAGTATGGCAAGCATACGCTGACGCTGGAAACAGGTGAAATCGCGCGCCAATCGGACGGCGCGGTGATGGTGAGTCTGGACGATACCGTGGTGCTGGTGACCGTGGTGGGCAAGCATGAGGTGAAGGAAGGTCAGGATTTTTTCCCGCTGACCGTGGATTATCAGGAACGCACTTACGCCGCCGGCAAGATTCCCGGTGGCTTTTTCAAGCGCGAAGGCCGCCCTTCCGAAAAGGAAACGCTGACTTCCCGCCTGATTGATCGCCCGTTGCGTCCGCTGTTCCCTGAAGCGTTTTACAACGAAGTGCAGATCGTCGCGACCGTGATGTCGTCGGATAATGAAATTGATGCGGATATTCCGGCCATCATCGGTGCTTCCGCGGCGCTGGCGATTTCCGGCATTCCGTTTTACGGCCCGATCGGCGCGGCGCGCGTCGGTTACATCAACGGCGAATATGTGCTGAATCCGACTGCGACCGAACTCAAGGAAACGCAGCTCGATCTCGTGGTCGCCGCGACCGCCAACGCAGTGCTGATGGTGGAATCCGAAGCGCAGCAGTTGTCCGAGGACGTGATGCTGGGTTCCGTGGTTTATGGGCATCAGCAGCAGCAAGCCGTCATCAATCTCATCAACGAACTCGCCGCCGAAGTCGGCAAGGAGCCGTGGAACTGGGTTCCGCCGGAAACCGATGCGGCCATGACCGAGAAGCTGAACGCGCTCGCCGCCACCGACATCAACGAAGCGTACAAGATCAAATCCAAGCAGGCGCGTTCCGGTCGGCTTGATGAAATCAAATCGCGCGTGCTGGGCGAGATGATTACCGAAAACACCGACACCAACGCCGCCAACCAGATCAAGGACGCGCTGTTCAAGCTGGAAGCCAATGTGGTTCGCAGCCAGATTCTCAACGGCGAGCCGCGCATTGATGGTCGCGACACGCGCACAGTGCGCCCGATCAGCATACGCACCGGCGTGCTGCCGCGCACCCACGGTTCCGCGCTGTTCACACGCGGCGAAACGCAGGCGCTGGTCGTCGCCACGCTGGGCACGGGACGCGACGAACAGATCATAGACGCGCTGCAAGGCGAATATCATGATCGCTTCATGCTGCACTACAACATGCCGCCCTATGCCACCGGCGAAACCGGGCGCGTGGGCACGCCCAAGCGCCGCGAAATCGGCCACGGTCGCCTCGCCAAACGCGCGCTCATCGCCGCGTTGCCGTCGCAGGAAGAATTCGGCTACACCATTCGTGTCGTGTCTGAAATCACCGAATCCAACGGCTCCAGCTCGATGGCCTCCGTCTGCGGCGGCTGTCTCGCGCTCATGGACGCGGGCGTGCCGGTCAAGGCGCACGTCGCGGGCATCGCGATGGGACTCATCAAGGAAGGCAACCGCTTCGCCGTGTTGACCGACATTCTCGGCGACGAAGATCATCTGGGCGACATGGATTTCAAGGTCGCCGGAACCGAGCACGGCATCACCGCGCTGCAAATGGACATCAAGATCACCGGCATCACCGCCGAAATCATGAAAGTCGCGCTGGCGCAGGCCAGGGAAGGCCGTATGCACATTCTCGGACTGATGAAACAGGCGATGGATCACTCGCGCGAAGAGTTGTCCGCATTTGCGCCGCGCATCATCACGCTCAAGATCAACCCGGAAAAAATCCGCGACGTGATCGGCAAGGGCGGCGCGGTCATCCGCGCGCTGACCGAAGAAACCGGCACGACAATAGACATTGACGACGATGGAACCATCAAGATCGGCTGCATCAACGCCGAAGCGGGCGAAGAAGCCAAGCGCCGCATCGAGCTGATTACCGCCGAAGTGGAAGTGGGGCAGGTTTATGAAGGCACCGTCCTCAAGCTGCTCGACATCGGCGCCATCGTCTCGCTGCTGCCCGGCAAGGACGGCCTCGTCCATATCTCCCAAATTGCTCACCAGCGCGTGAACAACGTCTCCGATTTCCTCAAGGAAGGCCAGCAGGTCAAGGTCAAAGTGCTGGAAGTGGACGACCGCGGCCGCGTCCGTCTCTCGATGAAGGCGCTGCTGGACGCGCCGGAAGCGAAAGCACCAACAGAAAACGGGCAGGAATAGTTCTGCTTTTTCGCTTGGAAAAACCGGATGGTCGCAAGACTGTCCGGTTTTTTTATTGTTCAGGCTTCGGTTCCGTCTATAGGGCGGGTTTGCAACCCGTCCCTTCTACTTCAACTTAAGCTCCACGCCCGCATCTTTCCAGTACAAAACTTCCGCGCGGAGCGCGCTTTCGGCGAGAGGGTTTTGCGCGAGCCAGTTTTCATCAACACGCAGACGGAAATTTTTGCCGTTCCAGTCAAATTCCAGCGCGGGCAATGCCGCGTCTTGCCGGTTGCGATGCAGCAGCACGGCGAGGCGCAAGGCGGCGATCATCACGCTGCGTTCGTCGTGGGTTTCCGGCAGCACGGCTTTGGGCAGCGAGCGGCGCTGGCAGCGCACGAGCAGACTCAGCGTTTGCTGTTCCATGCGCGAGAAGCCGGGCATGTCGGCGTGTTCCAGAATGTAGGAGGAATGTTTGTGATAGCCGACATGGGCGATGGAGGTGCCGATTTCGTGCAGTCGCGCAGCCCATGACAAGTGGCGTTCCGCAGCTTCGGCGTGTTCCATGCGCGGCTCGACTTGTTTGAGCAGCGCCAGCGCGGTGGCTTCCACGCGCCGCGCTTGCCGCGCGTCAACGTGATAGCGGCGCTTGAAACGCGCGACGGTTTCTTCGCGCGTGTCCTGCTGGTGCATACGACCGACCAGCTCGTACAACACACCTTCGCGCAACGCGCCGTTGGCGACTTCCATTGTTTTGATGCCCAGTTCGCGGAACGCGCCCAGCATGATGCTGAATCCGCCGGGGAAGGAGGGCAGGCGTTCGTCGTTCACGCCCGCGAGTTGCAGTTTTTTGAGTTCCTTAGTTTTGACCAGCAAATCGCGCAGATTTTCCAGACCTTCCAGCGTGATTTCCCCGTTGCTCCAGCCTTGTTCGAGCAGCACTTCGCCCAAGGCGCGCGCGGTTCCCGAGGAACCGATCGCTTCGTCCCAGTTGCCCGCGCCGAATTGACGGCGTATGCCTTGCACTTCTTCCCGCGCGGCGATTTCCGCGCGTTTGAGATTGCCTTCGCTCAGTTTGCCGTCGGCGAAAAATCGCATACTGTAGCTGACGCAGCCCATGTACAGGCTTTCCATTTCCTCCGGCTCGAAGCCGCGCCCGATGATGAATTCGGTGGAGCCGCCGCCGATATCTATTACGAGACGCGCGTTTCTCGACGTGCTGAGGCCGTGCGTGACGCCGACGAAAATCATGCGCGCTTCTTCGCGTCCGGCGATGATTTCGATGGGGAATCCGAGCGCGGCTTCGGCTTCCTGCAGAAGTTGTGGCGCGTTTTTGGCGACGCGGAATGTGTTGGTCGCCACCGCGCGCACGGCATCCGGCGGCAAGCCGCGCAGACGCTCGCCGAAACGCTTGAGACAGGCAATGGCGCGACGCTGCGAATCGGCATCCAGCGTTTTGTCCTTGCTCAGACCCGCGCCGAGCCGCACCATTTCGCGCAGGGAATCGTGGAACACCAATTGGTCGTCCACCAATTGCGCCATTTGCAAACGGAAGCTGTTGGAACCGAGATCAACCGCAGCGATTTCGGTGGGCAGGGTGTTTTTCATCAGGGTATCTTTTGCTTGAAACTTCTTGCCCTCACCCTAACCCTCTCCCGCGAGCGGGAGAGGGAAAATCTCGTCTGCAATTTCCTTGAAGGCAGAGAGAGAAAGAGCGCGGGCAAGAGCGGGAAATCACATACATCAACGCTTGAGCGTCCGCACGCCTTCCTGCGTCGCCAGCAACAGCACATCGGCGGGACGCGCGGCGAACAGACCGTTGGTGACAACGCCGACGATCTGGTTGATCTTCGCTTCCGTCTCGACCGGATTGACGATGGTGAGGCCGTGCACATCCAGAATCACGTTGCCGTTGTCGGTGGTGAAATCGCGCAGCACCGGCTGGCCGCCCAGGCGCGTCAATTCTCGCGCAACGTGACTGCGCGCCATCGGCAGAACTTCAACCGGCAGCGGAAATTTGCCGAGCACCGGCACAAGTTTGGTCGCGTCGCAAATGCAGATGAATTTTTGCGCCACCGCCGCGACGACTTTCTCGCGCGTCAACGCGCCGCCGCCGCCCTTGAGCATGTGCATGTGCTCGGTGATTTCGTCCGCGCCATCAACATAGATTTCCAGATCGCCCGGACTCACGTTGTTCAAATCCAGCACTTTGATGCCGTGGCCGCGCAACCGTTGCGCGGTCGCTTCCGAACTCGCCACCGCGCCGTCAATGCGGCTTTTTATTTTGGCCAGCTCTTCGATGAAATAGTTGGCCGTCGAGCCGGTTCCCACGCCGATGATGCCGCCGCGCGCGTATTCGGCGGCGGCCTTGGCGACTTGCTGTTTCAGTTCGTCTTGCGATGCCATGAGATTTATCCTTCCAATCCGGGGTTTTCTTTATAATGAAGCCTGAATCATACACGCCCCATCCACCGATGAAAAACGACTATCTCGAAAAAATTCTCACCGCGCGCGTTTACGACGTGGCGGTGGAAACGCCATTGGCAACCCAGCTCAACCTGTCGCGGCGCATAGGCAACACGGCGCTGTTGAAGCGCGAGGATATGCAGCCGGTGTTTTCGTTCAAGCTGCGCGGCGCTTACAACAAAATGGCGCACCTCACCCCGGCGCAACTCAAACGCGGCGTGATCGCGGCGAGCGCGGGCAATCACGCGCAAGGCGTGGCGCTGGCGGCGCAAAAGCTCGGCTGTCGCGCGGTGATCGTGATGCCCACCACCACGCCGCTCATCAAAGTGGAGGCGGTACGCAATCGCGGCGGCGAAGTGGTGCTCGCGGGCGATTCATATTCCGACGCCTACGACCACGCGCTCAAGCTCGAAAAATCGGAAAAACTGACCTTCGTCCATCCCTACGACGACCCCCACGTCATCGCCGGACAGGGAACCATCGCCGCCGAAATTTTGCGTGAACATCCAGCGCCCATACACGCGATTTTCTGCGCGGTGGGCGGCGGCGGGCTGCTCGCGGGCGTTGCGGCTTACGTCAAACGTCTGCGCCCGGAAATCAAGATGATCGGCGTGGAAACCGTGGATGCCGACGCGATGACGCGCTCGCTGAAAGCGGGCAAGCGCGTGGTGCTCGATCAGGTCGGCCTGTTCGCCGACGGCACGGCGGTCAAGCAGGTGGGCGTGGAAACCTTCCGCCTGTGCCGCGAATATGTTGATGAAATGGTGCTGGTGGATAACGACGCGATCTGCGCCGCGATCAAGGATGTGTTCGAAGATACGCGCTCAATACTGGAACCCTCGGGCGCGCTTGCCGTCGCGGGTTTGAAGGAATACGCCCAGCGGCACAAACTGCGCGACAAAACGCTGATCGCGGTCGCTTCCGGCGCGAACACCAATTTCGACCGGCTGCGCTTCGTCGCGGAACGCGCCGAAATCGGCGAAAAGCGCGAGGCGGTGCTGGCTGTCACCATCCCCGAAAAACCGGGTTCGTTCCGAAAATTTTGCAGTCTGCTCGGCAAGCGCAACATCACCGAATTCAATTACCGCTACGCCGACCCGCGCGAGGCGCACATTTTCGTCGGCGTCACCACGCACCAGCAGGGCGAATCCGCCAAACTCGCGCAAATGCTGCGTCGCAACGGTCTGCCCGCGCTTGACCTGACCGACAACGAAATGGGCAAACTGCATCTGCGCCACCTTGTCGGCGGTCACGCGCCGCAGGTGAAAAACGAACGGGTGTTCCGTTTTGAGTTTCCCGAACGCCCCGGCGCGCTCATGCAATTCCTCGAAAACATGGGACACAACTGGAACATCAGCCTGTTCCATTATCGCAACCACGGCACCGATTATGGCCGCGTGCTGGTCGGCATTCAGGTGCCGCCCAAAGAACACGCCGCGTTCAAAAAATTCCTCGACAAACTCGGCTACGCCTACTGGGACGAAAGCGCCAATCCGGGATACAAGCTGTTTTTGGGATAGCGCGTCAAAGCCCGCACGCGGACGATTGGTTCCGCGGCGCAACAGGGAGGCTCTAAACTAAATATTTCCCCATTTCCCGACCAGTTGGTGTTCCACGCTCAACTGGTCGAGTATTTTTGCGACGACGAAATCCACGAGGTCGTCCACGGTTTTCGGCAGATGGTAAAAGCCGGGATTGGGGGCGAGCATGATGGCGCCCATGCGCGCGAGTTTGAGCATGTTTTCCAGATGGATCGCGGAGAACGGCGTTTCGCGCGGGACGAGGATGAGTTTGCGGCCTTCCTTGAGCATCACGTCTGCCGCGCGTTCGATGAGATTGTCGGAGAGGCCGTTCGCAATTGCGGCCAGGGTTCCCATGGTGCAGGGGCAGACCACCATCGCGTCTGCCGCGCCGCTTCCCGAGGCGATGGGCGCGTTCCAGTCTTCGCGCGCGAATACCGTCAATTGCTCCGGTTTGCAGCCTGTGCGTTCGACCAAAATACGGTGCGCTTCGGCGGTTTTGGCGGGGAGGTTGAGGTTCATTTCCTGCGCGGCGACGAGTTGCGCGGCTTGGGAATAGACGAGATAAACGTGATGCCCCGCGTCCAGCAGCGATTCCAGCAGGCGCATCGCATAGGGCATTCCCGAAGCGCCGGTGAGCGCGAGCGTGATGGTTTTGCTCATGCGGCAGTCGTCAGATTTTTGGGCAGCGGGAACACGACGTTTTCGGTGATGCCGTCGAGTTCGCGCACATCGGCGATGCCCAGCGTTTTCAGTTTTGCGACCACTTCCCTGACCAGCACTTCCGGGGCGGATGCGCCCGCGGTGACGCCGATGCGCGTTTTGCCTTTGATCCAGTCGGGGTTCAACTGTCCGGCGTTATCCACCATGTAGGCTTCCACGCCGTTGTTGAGCGCCACCTCGCGCAGACGGTTGGAGTTGGAGCTGTTGGGCGAGCCGACCACGATGACCAGATCGCACTGTTTCGCCATGAGCTTGACCGCGTCCTGACGGTTTTGCGTGGCGTAGCAGATGTCGTCGCTCTTGGGTCCCACGATGTCGGGGAAGCGTTGTTTCAACGCGGCGATAAGTCGCGCGGCATCGTCGAGCGAGAGCGTGGTTTGCGTCACGAACGCGAGCTTGTGCGGATTTTTCACCTGCAACTTTTCCACGTCGTCGGGCGATTCCACAAGATACATGCCTTCCCTGGATTGCCCCATCGTGCCTTCGACTTCGGGGTGACCGCGATGGCCGATCATGACGATTTCGCGATCTTTTTCGCGCAGCTTGCTGACTTCCACATGCACTTTGGTGACCAGCGGACAGGTTGCGTCAAACACGCGCAAGCCGCGCCGCTCGGCCTCGGCGCGCACGTCTTTGGAAACGCCGTGCGCGCTGAAAACAACGGTTCCGCCGGTCGGCACTTCGTCCAGCTCCTCGACGAAAACCGCGCCTTTGCGTTTCAATTCATCCACCACGAATTTGTTGTGCACGACTTCGTGCCGCACATAAATGGGCGCGCCGAAACGTTCCAGCGCCTGTTCGACGATGATGATGGCGCGATCCACGCCGGCGCAGAAACCGCGCGGATTGGCGAGCACGACATTCATTTCGGGCGCGTTCATGTCAGCTTCCCAGCCAGTGCGCGAAACTCAGCAGCAGCATCAATCCGAGCATCACCACCAGCACGCGCCAGATCAGCCCGGTCGCGCTTTGCAGATAGTCGGCATCCGGTTCGTCGCCCATGCCGAGTTCGGGGCGATATTCAGGCGCATCCTGCGTGGGCAGCGGGTTGCCGAGGCGCACGCCGAGCGCGCCCGCGCCGCTCGCGAGGATGATGCCTTGCGCTTCGTCCGGCCAATCGGCGGCTTGCGTGCGCCAGCAATAAACGGCATCTTCAAAATCGCCGACCACGGCGAAACCGGCGGCGGTAACGCGCGCAGGCAGCCAATCCAGCCAGTTGAAAACGCGCGTCGGAAATTTTCCGAAATCGCCTTGCGCTCCGTTCCATTCGTTTTTGAGCAGCCAGGAAAGGCGGTACAACAACACACCCGCCGCGCCCAGACCGACGACGCTGAAAATGAAAAACCAGAAAATCGGCGCGAAAATTTCGTAGTGCGCGTTTTGCAATGCGCGTTCCATGCCCGCCTTGGCGATGTGCGTCGCGTCGTAATTCAGCGCGTCGCCGCCTTGCCATTCCACCAGCAGATCGCGCGCTTCGGGCAGTTGATCCGCGCGCAGTTTTTTCGCGATTCGTTCCGGCATGTGGCCAAAGCGCCCGACGCGCAGCGCGAGATACAACACAAGCAGCGAGAACACCGCGCCCAGACTCTCGTTGAGGCCGGACAGCGCATAGGTAACGATGCCTGCGATGAGCACCGGCACGGACACCGCGATCACCCACGCCAGCGTGCCGTGCCGTTTGCGACCATCGTTGAAATTGTGTTCCAGCCACGCGGCATACGGGCGCGTCAAATCACGCAACCAATCCGGCTGTGATTCCGGGCGGTGATAGCCAAGTATCAGCGCGAAAATCAGCAGGAAAAAACTCAAGGACGGCTCTCCTCCAGCGGCATCTCGACGGTCAACACGCTGAAATCGTATAACTCGACCGTGGGCAGGCGCAAGGGCATGTCGTGCGCCTTGGCGTATTCAAGCAACGCGCCGTAGGTTTTGCCATACGCGATGAAGGGATGCGCCTTGATGCTCACGGAAACGACCCGGCGCGGCGGGATGACATCCACCTTGAGCGGCTCCTTGGGCGCGGCGTTCGCATCAATGACAAAGCCGGTGCGCGCGCGCAGTTTGTCCTTCGGCGTAGCGCGCGGATCGTCGTAGATGATGGCGATCGAGCTGCCGGGTTCTATCCCTTGCTGGCGCAAAAGCCCGTCCACCTCGCCGCGCTTGGCGGTCAGTTTGTAATAAGGGCCTTCCGCATCGAGATAGGCGTAGCGGTAGCCTGTCTCCTTGATTTCGGGCGTGACCGAGGTGAACAGCCCCCACCAGATGAGGATACCGAAAAGAATCACCGCACAGCCCAGCAAAGGCAGCGCGGAAGCTCGCAAAATGCTAATAAGGAAATTTTTCAAGGTCGGCGCAAATTCAATATACAGGCAGGAAAAGATACCACAAACCCGCCAGCGCAGGCCATGAAATCGGTATAATTCGTCACTTTCGTTTAGCGCATATGACGATGAAAAACACCGCCACGCTTCTCATCAACTCGCCCGACCGCAAGGGATTGGTCGCCGCGATCGCGGATTTTCTGTACCGCCACGACGCGAACATTCTGCACGCCGACCAGCATCAGGATGCCGAACTCGACCTGTTTCTCATGCGCGTCGAATGGGATTTGCACGGCTTCAACCTGCCCGTCGAACAATTCGAGTCGGCTTTTTCCGCCGTGGCCGAACGCTTCCAGATGCGCTGGCAACTCAAACTCAGCGCGCGCAAACCGCGCATGGCGATTTTTGTTTCGCAATACGACCACTGCCTCGCCGATCTGCTCTACCGCCACCAAAGCGGCGAACTGGAATGCGACATTCCGCTCATCATCAGCAATCACCCCGATACCGCACGGCTTGCCGATTTTTATCAGATACCCTTCCATGTGATTCCCGTCACCAAGGAAACCAAGGCGGAAGCCGAGGCCAAACAATTCGCGCTGCTCGATCAGCACGACATTGATCTCATCGTGCTCGCGCGCTACATGCAAGTGCTCTCGCCCGATTTCGTCGCGCGGTATCCGCAGCGCGTCATCAACATCCACCACTCCTTCCTCCCCGCCTTTGTCGGCGCCAAACCCTACCACCGCGCCTTCGAGCGCGGCGTCAAACTCATAGGCGCGACCAGCCACTACGTCACGCAAGACCTCGACGAAGGTCCCATCATCGAACAAGACATCGCCCGCGTTTCGCACCGCGACCAGCTCGAAGACCTCATCAAAAAAGGCCGCGATCTCGAAAAAATGGTGCTCTCCCGCGCCGTCCGCTGGCATCTCGAAAACCGCATTCTGCTCTACGCGAACAAGACGGTGGTTTTTGATTAGGCAATTCGCGGCAGCGAGTGGGACAGGATGGTTTTACGGATTGCTTGACAGTACCTGCCTAAGGTTCGGAAGGCTTGGGTACAGCGTCGGGTATTACCTCCCGCCCCGAAAACGCCCGCACCACGCGGCGCACCAGACCTGACAAAAATCGCCAGCATTTTCGGATCAGCCAGATGCTGAGGGCGAGCACCAGCACCAGCGCGATGCAGAACAGGATGGGATGTTTGAAGGCGAGCCAGAGGCCGCCGATGACGATGCTGTCTTCGGCGAGCGAAGTGCCGACGTTGGAGAGCGGCTCGGGCGAGGTGTTGATGGCGGCGCGGGTGGTGGTTTTGGCGGTGTGCGCGGTGGCGGCGAGACCGCCGCCCAGGATGGCGGCCACGGTTGCGAGCGTGGCGTGGTCGGCGCCGAATACCGAGGCTGCGAGCGCCGCGCCTGCGGGGATGCGGATTGCGGTGTGGGTGAAATCCCAGAGCGAATCCAGCCCCGGAATTTTGTCGGCGAAAAATTCGACGAAAACCATGAATCCGCTGGCCGCGATGATGACCGGATGCGCGAGAATATGCAGTCCTCCGGGGAGTTGCGCCCAATCGAAATAGCCGACCAGCCCGACGATCAGCACCACCAGATACAAGCGCACGCCGCTCGCCCAGCCGAGCGCGGCGGCCAGCGCGAGCAGTTGCGGGATTGTGAGGGATTCCATTTTTACGCTCCCGACAGAAAGTAAAAAGCCAGCGCCGCACCCAGCACGGCGATCACAAGATTGACCGCCACGCCCGGCGTGGTGCGGTAGCCGTCGGGAATTTCGACCGGCTTTAATGTCTTTAACACGCGGCGAAATTGCAGCGTGGAATAAACCGAAACCCACGACCCCAGCAACGCGAACGCCAGCCCGATCCAGAGCGACGCGACACGCTGGGCGTCGGCCACATGCGACACCACCGCAAGCAACAAACCGGAACGCTCGACCACGAAGCCGAACGCAATCAACGCCAGCGCCGTGCGGCTCCAGGCCAGCAAGGTGCGCTCGGCGGCGAAAAATACGCGGGGATCGTTGAGGTCGGACATGGTGGTTTTGATTTTACTCTTGAGAACGAATTTTCGGATAGTATTTACAAGGTAAATACAGGTCGCTACACTGCTTCGCATGGATATTCACTTCGACCTCAACGGCGCGCGCTTTGTCTGGAATGACGAAAAAGCGCGATTGAATGTTTTGAGGCACGATGGCATTACCTTTGAGCGAGCGGTAGAAGTGTTTTTCGACCCGCTCTTGCGCTTGGTGGATGCCGAACGCAACGAAGAGACGCGCGATGCGGTCATCGGTTATGACACTTCGGGTCGGCTGCTGTTGTTGTGCATGTCGTGGTGGAAAGTGATGCCATCCGCATTATTTCGGCTCGCAAGGCCACATTACGGGAGCGCGACAACTATGATTCCTGACAAACTCAAAACCCGGCTCACAAAAGATCGGGCGATGACCACAATCACGCTACGCATTCCGGTGGATGTGGTGGATGCACTCAAGACCATCGCGCCGCGCAAAGGCATGAGCGGTTATCAGGCGCTGCTCAAGGCGTATGTGAGCGAGGGTTTGCGGCGTGACGAGGCGCTGCATACATTCGGTTCGGCGGCACGTCTGGCGGAGGCGTTGCGGCGGCGCGGCGTGTCGGATGCGGTGATCGAAGCCGCAACGCAAGAGGCTGCGGCGTAAGCCTCACCCCGGAATCACCCGTTCCCCCGCGAACAACTGCGGCACGGTTTCGCGGGCGCGGATTTCGTGCAGTTGCTTGCCGTCCGCCATCACTTCGGCGGCGCGGGGGCGGGTGTTGTAATTGGAGCTCATGCTCATGCCGTAGGCGCCCGCGGAGAAGATTGCGAGCAAATCGCCCTGGCGGATTGCGAGCGGGCGGTCGTGGCCGAGAAAATCGCCGCTTTCGCATACGGGGCCGACGACTTCATACACTTGTTCGTTACCGCCGCCGTCTTTCACGGCGCGTATGGCGTGAAAAGCATCGTACAGCGCGGGACGCATGAGGTCGTTCATGGCCGCATCCACAATCGCGAAATTGCGCGTCTCGCCGTGCTTGAGATATTCCACCGTGGTAAGCAGCAAACCGGCGTTGCCGACCAGCGCGCGACCCGGCTCCATCACCAATTTGAATTTTCGGTTGCCCAGTTTCGCGCGAATCGCCGCGGCGTAGGCGGCGAAATCGGGCGGCGTTTCGTCCGCGTAACAGATGCCGATGCCGCCGCCGATGTCGAGATGATGAAGGGCGATTCCGGCGGCTTCGAGCTGATCCACCAGCGCCAGCACGCGATCCAGCGCGTCGAGAAAAGGCGACAGCTCGGTCAGTTGCGAGCCGATGTGGCAATCAATGCCGCGCACGGCGATGTTGGGCAGCGCGGCAGCGCGGCGATAAAGCGCGAGCGCGTCTTCATAGGCCACGCCGAATTTGTTGTTCTTGAGGCCGGTGGAAATATAAGGATGCGTTTTCGCGTCCACATTGGGGTTCACGCGCAACGAAACCGGCGCGCGCTTGCCCATTTTGCCCGCGACCTGATCGAGACGTTCCAGCTCGGGCGCGGATTCCACGTTGAAGCAAAAAATCCCCGCGTCGAGCGCCGCGCGCATTTCCGCCGCCGTTTTGCCCACGCCCGAAAACACCACTTTGCCGGGATCGCCGCCCGCCGCGATCACACGCGCCAACTCGCCGCCGGAAACGATGTCGAAACCCGCGCCCAGCCGCGCGAACAAATTGAGAATCGCGAGATTGGGATTGGCTTTGACGGCATAGCAAACGAGATGGTCGGCATCGCCGAAACCCGCGTCGAAACTGCGGAAAGCCTGCGTCAACGCGGCGCGGGAATAAACATAAGTCGGCGTGCCGAATTGCGCCGCGATGCGCGACAACGGCAACTCTTCGGCGTGCAATTCGCCGTTGCGAAATTCAAACGGAATCACGGTTTCGGGTTCCCTTGCGGATATTGTTTTTCAGGAATGTAGAGCGGCCCCTTGGAGCCGCAAGCGGTCACCATCAAAGCCAAAGCGAGGCACAACAGCACGAGGCGCATGGGTGCAAGTCCAAAAATTTGCATTTTAGCAGATTCCGCAGGGGCGGCATTTCGCCCCTACGAATCGCGCCCATCCCCGACATTTTCCCGCAGCAAACGCGCGGTAATCAGGCCGTTGATCGCGCCAAAAAACAGCGCGGCGGCGGCAAAAACGGGGATGAGATACGCGACACCCGCATGGGGAATCAGCCACAGCCGCACAACCAGCAATTGCCCCGCGATGTGCGCGAAGGCGGCGAACACGCTCAAGCTGATGGCACCAAACCAGCGACGCGGCAACAGCATTGCGCCGCGCAAAATCAGCAGGCTGCACAATGCGCCGGTCAAACTCAATGCGAACGCGGGCGAGAGGAAATTGCCAAGCAGCAAACTGCCCGCGACCACGCGCAGCAGCGAGACCCAGGCGGCGGTGGCGAAATCGAATCGGTAGAGCACATACAGCGTGACGATGTTGGCCGCGCCGGGTTTCACGCCGGGCAGCGGCGACGGAATCACGGCCTCGATGAGATGCAGCATGATCGCGAGCGCGGCAAGTCGCGCCACGCGATGATCGTCGCGCGTGGCGGTGATTTCAACGCGCGCATCTTCAATAGTTGAGCGAGTCATACGCTTTTCCTTCGCCCAGCAATTCCACGCTGACCTGATTGGGCAAACACATCGCGACCTCTCCCGCGCGCGTGAGCCAGCCCTGTTTGACGCAATACTGATGCCGCCCCGGATCGGCGGCGACACGCACGCGCCCTTGGTCAATCTCGATGCGGCTGATGCCCAGCGGCCCTGGAACATCCAGCGTGCGTTTCTGCGCGAGGCTCAAGGTGGCAAACACCGCGTCACCCGCGCGTATGCGAACTTTGCCCGCCTGCTCGCCATGCCACAGCGTCGCGAACAACGCGGCCACGATGCCGCCGCCCACGACCAGTACCAGCCAATCGCCGGGCAAAGGCTTAGGGAACAACATCCGGTTGCGTATGTTCATCGGTCAATTTCAATCGCTGCCGCATCGCGGCGGTGAGGTGTATTTTGCCATGCGCGTCTATCAGCATGACGTATTCCATGCCCATGTTGCGCGCCGCCTCGCGCCAGTGTTCGTGGTCTATGAAGATCGGCTTGGAAGCCGCGTCCGACAAGGTTCCCGCATTCGCCGCCGCAGGCACGAGAATGCTGACCGCCTGCACGCCGCGCGTCGGCTCGCCGCTGCGCGGGTCTATGACATGGCAATAACGCTGGCCGTCGCGTTCGAAATAACGTTGATAATCGCCCGAAGTGCCGATCGCCCAACCATCCGGCAAATCAAGCGAAGCAACCGCCCCCGCGCCGCGCGGATGCTGGATGCCAACGCGCCACGGACGATCACCGCGCGTACCGACCGCGATGATGTTGCCGCCGATATTCACCAACGCCCCCGCGACGTGCTGTTCGCGCAAATAACGCGCGGCATCATCCAGCGCCCAACCTTTCGCATAACCGCCGAGATCGAGCCGCACGGCGGGATTGCTGCTTCGCGCCACGCCGTCCGCGATGATGATGTCGCGCAATTGCGGATTGGCCGCGACCCATTTTTTTATTTCCTGCGGATCGGGTTTAATCGGTTTGAACTCGTCGCTCTGAAACCCCCAGACCTGAATCAAATGCCCAACAGCGGGATTGAACAGCCCGTCGGAACGCTCGGAAAGGCGCGTCGCATCCGCAAGCATCGCCGCCAATTCGGGCGACACAGGCGCGGATTCCCCGGCGGCGAACGCCTGATTCAAACGATCCAATTCGCTACCGGGTTGCCACGCATGAAGCGCATCATGCAAATGCTGAAACTGCCGCTGCACATGCGCGGAAAGCTCGCGCGCGCGCGCCTCGCTCTCGCCGTAAATCGTGACATCCACCAACGTGCCAAACATATAAGACTGCGACTGATAAACCGGCTCGCGCCCGCAACTTGCGAGCAGCGGGAGCAGGAAGAGAAGGAGAAGTCTGGGGAAGTTTCGCAAAATTTTCTTCATCACCCGCCTCGGTTCACCTTTCCCTCACCATTCGCCGTTCTCCCTCTTTTGTTTGTGAGGGCTGTTGCAGTTCTCCCTCTCCCGCCTGCGGGAGAGGGTTGGGGTGAGGGTGTTAAAAATAAATCGCGCGAAGCGCATACAACATCGTTTTTAAACTCCCTTCTGCCGCGCTGAGCAGCGCAGCCGAGCCGGGGGATTTCGGCGAGCGTCTGTTTGAGCCTTGGCGCAGCCAAGGCGAGTTCAGCGAGCCGCCCGGATCGGTGAGCAGCGCAAGGGAGCGCGAAGCGCCGCGGTAGCTGGGTGCCTTTTTCTTTGGGTTATTTCTTTTGGGCAAGAAAAATAAAGAACCTCGACTGTCGGGGCGAGACCCGACCAACCCAAGGTTGCTTTGCCGGAATGCGTGTTCATCCTTCGACAAGCTCAGGACGAACGGATTTTTATTTACCCCCCTCACCCCAACCCCTCTCCCACGAGGGGAGAGGGGCGTTTGGCGGAATTTACTACGCATGACTACGCGCTTCTCCGCTGCCATGCAGATTGCTCACGCAGCGTCCGCAAATTTGCGGGTGCGCGGGGTCGGCGCTCACGTCGGCGCGGTAGTGCCAGCAGCGTTCGCATTTGGCGTGTTGGCTGGGCGTGACCGTGATTTTTTCTTCGGATTCATTGGTGCCGCGGTGCAGCGTGGCGCGGGAGGTAATCAGCACAAAACGCAGATCGTCGCCCAGCGTGGCGAGCGCGTCGTATGTCGCGCCGTCGGCGTGAACATCCACTTCCGCTTGCAGCGATGAGCCGATTTCGCCTGCGGCACGTGCTTCTTCAAGTTGCTTGAGCGCGCGCGCGCGGAAGGCGCGTATCGTTTCCCATCGGGCGGCGAGCGCGGCATCGGTGGGCGGAAATTCGTGCCACACATGGAACAGCACGCTGTCATCGGCGTCGCCGCTCGTGTCCGCCCAGGCTTCTTCGGCGGTGAAGCTGAGGATGGGCGCCATGAGTTTGAGCAGGCTTTGCGTGATGTGCCACAGAGCGCTTTGCGCGGAGCGGCGCGACAGCGAAGTTGCGCCTGCGGTATATAAACGATCCTTGAGAATGTCGAGATAAAATCCGCCCAAATCTTCCGAGCAGAATCCCACCAGACGTTGCGCGACCGTGTGAAATTCGTAACGCGCGTAGGCGGCGGTCATATCCTGCTGCATGGCGTTGGTCATCGCGAGCGCGTAGCGGTCAATTTCCAGCCATTGCGCGATGGGCAGCATGTCTTTTTCCGCGTCGAAATCGGCGATGTTGGCGAGCAGAAAACGCAGCGTGTTGCGGATGCGGCGATAACTTTCCACCACGCGCTTGAGAATTTCGTCGGAGATCGTCAGCTCGCCGGAATAATCGGCGGCGGCCACCCACAGGCGCAAAATATCCGCGCCCAGCGTGTTGACGATCTGTTGCGGTTCCATGCCGTTGCCGCGCGATTTCGACATTTTGTGGCCGTCCTTGTCCACCACAAAACCGTGCGTGAGCAGCGCGTCATAGGGCGCGCGACCGTCAACCGCGCAGCCGATGAGCAGGCTGGACTGGAACCAGCCGCGATGTTGATCCGAGCCTTCAAGATACAAATCCGCAGGCCACGCGAGTTCCGCGCGATTACGCAGCACGGCGTAATGCGTTGCGCCGGAATCGAACCACACATCCAGCGTGTCCGTCACCTTTTTGTATTGTTCGGAATTTTCGGGCGCGTGTTGTTTGAGGAAAGCGTCGCCGTCGAGCGAGAACCATGCTTCTATGCCTTGCTGCTCGACGCGCAACGCGACTTTTTCGAGCAACTCCAGCGTTTGCGGATGCGGCTCGCCGGTTTCCCTGTGCACGAACAGCGGCATGGGCACGCCCCAATTGCGCTGGCGCGATACGCACCAGTCGGGACGATTTTTAATCATGCCTTCGAGCCGCGCGCGCCCCCATGCGGGGAAAAACTCGGTGTCTTCCACCGCCGTATTTGCGATGCCGCGCAGCGTTTGTCCGCCCGTTCCACGCTGGCTCATGCCGACGAACCATTGGTGCGTGGCGCGAAAAATCACCGGCGTTTTGTGTCGCCAGCAATGCGGATAGCTGTGGTCGAGCCGCGCGTAGGCGAACAACGCGCCGCTTTCGCGCAGCGTTTCGACCACGGTTTTGTTCGCGTCCCAGATATTCATGCCGCCGAATTTTTCGACGCGGCTGTAATATTTGCCATCGTCGCCCACCGGATTATCCACCGGCAAATCGTAGCGCATACCGACCGCGTAATCTTCCAGCCCGTGCGCGGGCGCGGTATGCACGAGGCCGGTTCCGGCATCGGTGGTGACGTGATCGCCGCAAATGACAGGCACGGCGCGCGCGTAAAACGGATGTTGCAAACGCAACGATTCCAGCGCCTTGCCGGATGCGGAAGCGAGCACTCTGGCATCGGTCTCGCCATACCTTGCGAGCGTCGCCTCAGCCAGATCATGCGCGAGAATGAGCGTGCCTTTGTCGGTCTCGATCAAATCGTAAACAAGTTCGGGATGCACGCACACGGCCTGATTCGCGGGCAGCGTCCACGGCGTTGTCGTCCAGATCACCGCGAAAACCGGCGCGTGCAGATGCGCGATTCCGAACGCTTTCGCCAGCGCGTCGTTGTCGAGCGCCTTGAAGCCGACATCAATCGCGGGCGAATTTCTGTCCTCGTATTCGACCTCGGCCTCCGCGAGCGCCGAGCCGCAATCCACGCACCAATGCACGGGTTTGGAACCCTGATACAAATAACCGTTTTTATAAATTTCGCCGAGCGCGCGCATGATGTGCGCCTCGGTTTTGAAATCCATCGTCAGATACGGATCATCCCAATCGCCCAAAATCCCCAGCCGGATGAAATCCGCCTTTTGCCGCTCAACCTGCGCCTGCGCGTATTCGCGGCACAGCTCGCGGAAACGCGCCGGAGGAATCGCCTTGCCGTGCTGCTTTTCCACCTGCAACTCGATCGGCAGCCCGTGACAATCCCAGCCCGGCACATAAGGCGCATCAAATCCCGCCAATGTTTTCGACTTGACGATGATGTCCTTCAACACCTTGTTTACCGCGTGGCCGAGATGAATGTCGCCATTGGCATAAGGCGGCCCGTCGTGCAGGATGAATTTCGGGCGGCCTCGCGTTTTTTCGCGCAGGACATGATAACGGCGCTTGTCCCGCCACGCCTTGACCCACGCCGGTTCGCGCTTCGCAAGATCGCCGCGCATGGGGAAAGGCGTGTCGGGGAGATTCAGTGTGTCTTTGTAATCAGTTGTCATAATTCGTTTTTAAAAATGTGCTATTCCGCAAATGTCTCTTGCAACACGGCCAGCAAAGCCGCAAGCGTTTTCGGGCTGATGGCGCCAAGGTGTTTGACGAGACGTGTTTTATCCAGAGCGCGAATCTGATCCGCCAGAATCAACCCTTTCTTGCCCGCGAAGTTGATGGGGACACGAAAAGATGCGCCATAACTCCCGGTCGTCATCGGAGCCACGATAACCGTCCGCAAGCAGTTATGCATCTCCGGTGGCGAGATCACCACGCAAGGCCGCGTTTTTTGAATTTCGCTGCTCACCGCAGGATCGAGCGAAGCCAGCCAGACATCGCCACGCGCTACCACACCAGCTCCGCGTCATCAGCATTTGCAAATTCCGGCCAGACCAGTTTGTCGTCTCCGGCTTCCGCCAACAATTTGCTTTCCTCTTCCCACCCCGCGCGCGGCGGTTTTTCGGGCTTGCGTAAAATGATCGCGTTGCTTTCGACCACCATATCCAGATCGTCCCGTATGCCCAATTGCGCGATCACGGCCTTGGGAATCAAAACCCCCTGGGAATTTCCCATCTTGCGGAGCGTTGCCTTCATGGCTTTGTCAGCCTTTACCAAAGAAAGCACAATGTTACTACATATTCGTTTTTACCGCAGATGGGAATTGAGCCGAAAGACAACTGCGTAACAGTTTTTCCGGTTGGAAACGCATCGGGCATCGCCCAAAACTACGCGCGCCGCGCCTCCCGGCGATACGAGGTCGGC
>JAITWS010000052.1 GCA_031285185.1 Methylobacillus sp. | reverse complement strand
GATCGCCAGATCGAGATAATCAGCCAGATTCCGAACAGCGAGGCCATGAAGAAGCCGAGGAAACCGAAGGCGGGCAGGCCGAGCAAAGTCGGGCCGCCTTTCACGGTCATGACGATGGAGGAGCCGATAATCAGCGCGGCGGTGAGCAGCGCCAATGTCAGGCGGTTGGTGCTGCGGTCGAGTTGATGGCCGAAGTGGTCGAGGCGTTTCAGATCGAGATCAATTTTCATCCGTCCGCGTCGCGCGTCGCGCAGCAAACGCGCGATGTCGCGCGGCAATCCGGTCGCGAGCTCCACCATGCCGTTCAGATTTTGCCAGCCGTGTTTGGCGAGATTAGCGGGTTTGTAGCGATCCACGATCACCGCGCGCACGAAAGGCGTGAGGTGTTGCACGATCTGAAATTCCGGGTCAAGCTGACGCCCCAGCCCTTCCAGCGTCATCAGCGCCTTGAACAGCATGGTGAGATCGGACGGAACCACCAGATTGTTTTCGCGCATGACCGTGGTCAGCTCGTTGAGCAGCACGCCGAAACGCACATGCTTGAGCGGCATGTTTTCGTAATTGAAAATGAGTTCGTCAATATCCACCGCGAGCTTGTCGTCATCAATCGGCGCCTCGCCCGACCACGTCACCAGAATATCGCGCAACGCGCCCATATCTTTGCCCACCAGCGCGGCGAGCAGGTCGGCGATCTGGTCGCGTCGTTCCATGCTGATGCGTCCGACCATGCCGCAATCAATGATCGCAAGACGGTTTTCGGGCAGATAAAACACATTGCCGGGATGCGGGTCGGCGTGAAAAAAACCGTCAATCAACACCATCTTGAGCACCGCGTCCGCGCCGCGCGCCGCCAGCAATTTGAGATCCAGCCCGGCAGCGCGCGCGGCATCGAGATCATTGCCGGAAATGCCGACGATGCGTTCCATCACCAGCAAATCCTCGCCGGATTGCTCCCAATAAACCTTGGCGAAACGGATGTCGGGATCGTCGGCGAAATTCTGCGCGAAACGATCAGTGTTGCGTCCTTCCATCGCCAAATCCAGCTCGTTACGCAGCGATTTCGCAAACTGCGCGACGATCTTCCCCGGCTGAAAACGGCGCGACTCGGGAATCTCGGATTCCAGTAAGCGCGCCAGATGCGCCAGCAAGCGCAAATCGGCATCAATGCGCGTCTGCACATTGGGGCGGCGTATCTTGAGCACGACCGGCGTGCCGTCCTGCAACTCGGCCAAATGCACCTGCGCGATGGAAGCGCCCGCGATGGCCTCGGTCTGCAACGCGTGAAACACCTCGAACGGCGAACGCCCCAGCGCCTTTTCCAGTTGCGGCAACAACGCATCAAACGGCTCGGGCGGTACGCTATCCTGCAATTTGGTAAATTCGGTGATCCAGTTCGGCGGAAAAATATCCGGCCGCGTCGCCAACACCTGCCCCAACTTCACAAACGTCGGCCCCAACTCCTCAATCGCCAAACGCGCGCGCACCGCAGGGTCAAGGTCTTGCACCTCCTCATCGCGCCGCCGAAACACATTCCCCGCGCGCTCCGCCACCGACCCAAGATTAAGCCGCCGCACCACATCGCCCCAACCGTAGTGCATCAAAATACCCGCAATCTCGCGCATCCGCCGAAGATCGCGCATTACGGAAAGAGTTTCACGAATCATGATTTTAAAGGCCTGTGAGTCGGGTTCAGAATAGGGAATATCCAAGTTTCATTGTAGCCGAAACACGACAGCTTGCTATTGATAATCATATCAATGGTTTACAACCGACTGTTAATTCTTCTACAATGCTTCGCCATGAAGTTTCAAAAAATCATGATTGCGTTTTTGCTGATGACTTTCTGCGTGTTCGCGCGCGCGGAGGGGTCGCAGGATGTCGCGCCTGCGCCGGAGGCGCGGTGGGCGGATGCGGCGCAGGAAATTTTGATGAATGCGCTGAGTTTGACCGGGGTGAAGTACAAGTACGGCGGAACTTCGCCCGAGACCGGGTTGGATTGCAGCGGGTTTGTGCGTTATGTGTTTCAGCAGGCGGCCAATTTGAGTTTGCCGCGCAGCGCGCGCGCGATCAGTCAGGTGGGACAGAATGTTCCGCAGGATCAGCTTCAGCCGGGCGATCTGGTGTTTTTCAATACGCTCAAGAGCGCGTTTTCGCATGTCGGCATTTATCTTGGCGATGGCAAATTCGTTCATGCGCCGTCGAGCGGGGGCAAGGTGCATGTGGCCGATATGAATGACCGTTATTGGTCGAAGCGTTACAACGGCGCGCGGCGCATGGCGGTGACCGGGGATTTTGCGGTCGCGCAAACGGAGCCTTCCGCGCCGCCGCCTTCCATGCCGATTGCCGAGGCATCGAGCTTTCCGTCTGTGTTGAGCCAGATCACCGCCCATCAGTAATGGCGATAATTCGCTTTGCAGCGTGCCGCAATTAGCGGAAAATGATCGCCGCAACAAATTTAACCCGCACCCAAGGAATTTTCACCCCATGCGAGCAAAACTGGAAAAATTAAGCCTGATCGGTCTTGGAACCGTGCTGGGCGTGATGCTGTTTCTTAGCATTTCGGCCATCGCGGACAAGCCCGCCCAGCCGCAACTGCCATTGGATGATCTGCGCGCGTTTGCCGAAGTGTTCGGCAAAATCAAGAGCGATTATGTCGAGCCGGTTGATGACAAGAAACTCATTTCGGAAGCGATCAACGGCATGTTGTCCGGGCTGGATCCGCATTCGGCTTATCTCGACGCGGATGCGTTCAAGGATTTGCAGGCAGGCACGCAAGGCGAGTTTGGCGGTCTCGGCATTGAGGTCGGCATGGAGGACGGCTTTGTGAAAGTCGTTTCGCCGATCGAAGATACGCCCGCTTACAAAGCCGGGCTGAAGCCGGGCGATCTCATCATCAAGCTGGACGAAACGCCGGTGAAGGGCATGACGCTCAATGACGCGGTGAAGCGTATGCGCGGCAAGCCGAATACGCAAATCACGCTGACCGTGGTACGCAAGACGGAAACGAAACCCATGGTGGTCACGCTGACCCGCGCCATCATCAAGACGCAGAGCGTGAAGCCCAAGCTGGCCGAGCCGGGTTACGGCTATATCCGCATCACGCAGTTTCAGGAACACACCGGCAGCGATCTCGCCAAGGCGTTGCAAAATCTGCAAACCGAAAACAAGGGCGATCTCAAGGGTCTGATTCTCGATCTTCGCAACAATCCGGGCGGTTTGCTCAATGCAGCGGTCGGCGTTTCCGCCGCTTTCCTGCCCAAGAACGAGTTGGTGGTTTACACCGAAGGCCGCGTGCCGGATGCCAAGATGCGCCTCACCGCCAGCCCGGAAAACTACACGCGCGAAGGTGCCAAGGGCGATTACAACCGCGATCTGCCGCCCAACATCAAATCCGTGCCCATCGTCGTGCTGATTAACGGCGGCTCCGCTTCCGCGTCGGAAATCGTGGCGGGCGCGTTGCAGGATCACAAACGCGCCGTCATCATGGGCACGCAAAGTTTCGGCAAAGGCTCGGTGCAAACCATATTGCCGATGAACAACGGCTCCGCGATCAAGCTCACCACGGCGCGTTATTTCACGCCCAAGGGTCGCTCGATTCAGGCCACCGGCATCGTGCCGGATATTCAGGTGGAAGAAGCCACGCTGAGCGCGAACAACGCCGATGCCGCGTTCAACATCCGCGAAGCCGATCTCAGCCACCACCTGACCAACCCGACCGGCGCGCCCGAGCAACCGAAGCCGACCAAGGTCATCACGCCGCCCGAATCGTCGCAAGACAAGGACGGCGACAAGGGCGCGCGCATGGAGCCGGGTTCCAAAAACGATTTCCAGTTTAATCAGGCGCTCAACCTGCTCAAGGGTTTGCAGATTCTGCAAGATAACAAGTAATTCCTCCGCGCCCTCTTTCCCTGAGCGGGCGCGGCTTTTGCGGTAACATACCCGGGCGGCGCATTTTGCGTCGCCCATTTTTATTCATGGAAGCCGAACTCAAACATCCAACTCCGCTGATTCAGGAAGCCGACCGTTGCGTCGCGTGCGGCCTGTGTTTGCCCTATTGCCCGACCTACCGCAAAACGCAATCCGAGGCGGATTCGCCGCGCGGTCGCATACAGGCGATCAAGGCGGTGATCGAGGGCAAGCTCAAGGCCAGTCCGCGTTTCGCGCAGCATATTGATTTGTGCCTCTCGTGCCGCGCGTGCGAAAGCGCGTGTCCAAACGGCGTGCGTTACGGCGCGCTGGCCGACCATGCGCGCGCGATGATCGCCGCGCCGCAGAACCGAAAACAGCGCGCGCTTGATTGGATATTGGAACATCGTCCCGCCACCGCGTTTGCGGGACGCATCGCGCGATTCGCGCAGATCAGCGGCTTGCGCGGAATCGCCGCGAAATTTTTCCCCGCGCTCGCATTCGCGGAAAATTTGCTACCGGAAATTCCGCCGCAGCAAAGCTGGAAACCCTGCTACCCCGCCGACAATGCCCAAGGCGAAGTCGCGCTGTTTCTCGGTTGCGCCACCTCCGTCGCCGATCCCGACACATTGCGCGCGACGATTTATGTGCTCAACTGTCTCGGTTACACCGTGCGCGTTCCGCAAAACCAAAGTTGCTGCGGCGGCATCGCGCGGCAATCCGGCGCTGCCGAAACTTCGGCGCGAATGCTGGAAAAAAACGCGCGCGCGTTCGGCGAAAATCTTCCCGTCATCTCCGTCGCCAGCGGCTGCGGATGCGGCTTGCGCGATCATCTGGGGGAGCGGGTCACGGATATTTCCGCCTTCCTCGCCGCCGCCGATTGGGGCGAT
>JAITWS010000130.1 GCA_031285185.1 Methylobacillus sp. | reverse complement strand
GGCCGCCTCGGCGCCGGGGGTGCTGCGGGGCGCGGGCGGGGGGGGGGGCCTGGCGGCGGGGGGGGGGCCCGCGGGGGGATGGGGCGTGGACTTCGACGCGGATTGAGGTGACTTCGAGTCCTTTGTTTTGCAGGTCTTTCAGCAGGGTGGGAGCGGTCAGTTTGAGGCGGGCGGCGACGGCGCCGTTGGTGGCGAATACGGTGAGGCGGCGGTGTTTGATGCCGCCTGCGTGGGTGTGGGGGCGCAGCGGTTCGGGGATGATTTCTTCCCACAGGCGTTGCAGGCCGTTGTGTTTGTCGGCTTCGGTTGCGAGCGCGTGCAGCTCGGTGTGATCCTTGAATAGCGATTTGAGGCGTCGCATGGGCGTTGTTCCATCGGAGATCGGGCTATTCTGCCACAGCCCGCGTCCTTGTTGGCGGGGGACTTATGGTAAAATCGCGCGTCTTGCATCCAAATTTATCAGCGTCCGCTTCGGCGGCAGAGTTTTCCTTATGCTATCCACTGCATTCAAAAAGATTTTCGGCAGCCGCAATGAGCGGTTGATTAAACAGTATGGTCAGGTCGTGCGCAAGATCAATGCGCTCGAATCGGCGACGCAGGCGCTTTCCGACGCGCAGTTGCGCGGCAAGACCGAGGAGTTCAAGCAGCGTCATCGCGACGGCGAATCGCTCGATGATTTGTTGCCGGAGGCGTTCGCGGTGGTGCGCGAGGGCAGTCGCCGCGCGCTCGGGATGCGGCATTTCGACGTGCAGTTGATCGGCGGCATGGTGCTGCACAACGGCAAGATCGCCGAGATGCGGACGGGCGAGGGCAAGACGCTGGTGGCGACGCTGCCGGTGTATCTCAACGCGCTTTCCGGCAAGGGTGTGCATGTGGTGACGGTGAACGATTATCTCGCGAGCCGCGATGCGAACTGGATGGGCAAGCTTTATACCTTTCTCGGCCTCACGGTGGGCGTCAATCTTTCGCAGATGCCGCACGACGAGAAGCAAAAGGCGTATGCCGCCGACATCACTTACGGAACCAACAACGAATACGGTTTCGATTATCTGCGCGACAACATGGTGTATGCGATTGAGGAGCGCGTGCAGCGTCACCTCAATTTCGCGGTGGTGGACGAGGTGGATTCCATCCTTATTGACGAGGCGCGCACGCCGCTCATCATTTCCGGTCAGGCCGAGGACAGCGTGCAGTTGTATTCGCAGATCAACGCGGTCGCGCTCAAGCTCACGCGCCAGAAAACCGAGGACGGCGAGGGCGATTACTGGGTGGATGAAAAATCGCAGCAGGTCACCTTGTCCGAAGCCGGACACGAGAACGCGGAAAATTTGCTGATGGAGGCGGGCTTGCTCACCAGCGGCAGTTTGTACGATGCCGCCAACATCACGCTGGTGCATCATCTTTACGCGAGTTTGCGCGCGCAATCGCTGTTCCACCGCGATCAGCATTATGTGGTGCGCGACGGCGAGATCGTCATCGTGGATGAATTCACCGGGCGCATGATGACAGGCCGCCGCTGGTCGGATGGTTTGCATCAGGCGGTGGAGGCCAAGGAAGGCGTGGCGATCCAGAAGGAAAACCAGACGCTCGCGTCCATCACCTTCCAGAATTATTTCCGCATGTATAAAAAACTCTCGGGCATGACCGGCACTGCGGATACCGAAGCGTTTGAGTTCAGCCAGATTTACGGGTTGGAAACCGTGGTCATTCCGACCAACAACACGATGAAGCGCATGGACGCGATGGACAAGGTTTATCGCACTTCGCGCGAAAAATATCTGGCTGTCATTGACGACATCAAGGATTGCCAGACGCGCAAGCAGCCGGTGCTGGTCGGAACCACATCCATCGAAAATTCCGAACTCATTTCCGGTCTGCTCGATCAGGCCAAGCTGTCGCATCAGGTGCTTAACGCCAAACAGCATGAGCGCGAGGCGCACATCATCGCGCAGGCCGGTCGCCCCGGCATGATTACCATCGCCACCAACATGGCCGGGCGCGGAACTGACATCGTGCTGGGCGGCAATCCCGAATCCGAAGTGCTTGCGGCGGAAGCCGACGAAGCGCTGGATGAATCGCAAAAAACCAAACGCGTCGCCGACATCAAAACCGAGTGGCAAAAGCTGCACGATCAGGTCGTGGCCGCGGGCGGTCTGCACATCATCGGCACCGAGCGCCACGAATCCCGCCGCGTGGATAACCAGTTGCGCGGTCGCGCAGGTCGGCAGGGCGATCCCGGCTCCAGCCGTTTTTATCTTTCGCTGGAAGATCAGTTGCTGCGTATTTTCGCGGGCGATCGCGTGGCCGCGATCATGGAAAAACTCAAGATGCCGGAAGGCGAGGCGATTGAGCATCCGTGGGTTACGCGCGCAATCGAAAACGCCCAGCGCAAGGTGGAAGGCCGCAATTTCGACATCCGCAAACAACTGCTTGAATACGACGATGTGGCGAACGATCAGCGCAAGGTGATCTACGAACAGCGCAACGAATTGCTGGAAGCGGCGGATATCGAGGAAACCATCGTGGCGATGCGTAACGACGTGATTCGCACGATGATCGCCGAACACATTCCGCCGGGCAGTCTTGAAGAGCAGTGGGAAATTTTCGCGCTCGAAAAATCGCTGGAAGGCGAGATCGGCCTGCGATTGCCCATCGCCGCGTGGCTGGAAAAGGAACCCGATCTGCACGAGGAAACGCTCACCGAGCGCGTGCTGGCCGCCGCCGCCGAAGCGTATCAGGCCAAGATCGCGCTGGCGGGCGCGGAGACGATGCGCCAGTTTGAACGCGCCGTCATGCTGCAAAGTCTGGACAACCACTGGCGCGAACATCTGGCCGCGCTCGATCATCTGCGTCAGGGCATCCATTTGCGTTCCTACGCGCAGAAAAATCCCAAGCAGGAATACAAGCGCGAGGCGTTTGAGTTGTTCTCCAACCTGCTCAATGTCGTGAAGCGCGAAGTCACGCAAGTGACCATGATGGTGCAGATCAAGAGCCGCGAGGAACTGGAAACCGTCGAAAAGCCGACCGAGCTGGAAAACGTGCGTTACCAGCACGCCGACTACGACGAGGCGCTCGGCAACGAACCGGCGGAAGAGGAAGCCGCCGCCGGAAATGTTCCCTACGAACGCGAAGGCGCCAAGATAGGCCGCAATGATCCCTGCCCGTGCGGATCGGGCAAGAAATACAAACAGTGTCACGGGCGATTGGCTTGAGGAGCAAAAAATGCAAACGCTCTGGTCATTGCTGCAAGTGTTGTCCGCGCTGACGCCGCAGCAGAATGCCGCGGATGTCGCCGCGCTTACGGGCGTGTCGCTCAAGCTTGCCAACGCCAACGAGTATGCTAATTTTTACGAAAGCGCCCCGCTCAAACTCGACGGCGGCATTGTGGTGGGAAGTCTGGGCGTGCGCGAACGCAAGACCGGGAAGAGCGATCCCCTGACGATATATCTGAGTGATTTTCAGGGAAGCTGCGTGACGCAGGCCATGTTGAAACAGCATGGCGTGACGGATTTTGGTCTTCCCTCTCCGGTTTCTCCTCCGCCCATGGGGTCGGCTGGCGCATGGCCGGACGATATTCGTTACAGGGAAACGCTGTCGGCGAAATACAAGGGCAAGATTGTGTCTCTGCTTTTCAAAGGCCGCGAGATCAAACTTGCGTCGCAATGTCTGGAAAGCATGACCATCAATATCAATTCCGGCGATTCGGGAAAATCCTGATCGCGCGTTAATCTTCGTTTTTATAAAAGTCCCGATGCCGGGACTTTTTTATTTCCGTTTTTACAAAAATGGCAAACCAATGTGCAATGAGGACGGGATGCGGTCTGTCATAATCTCCCGGTGGTTGTCGCTCCGACGACCGCGGCAGTAACGGCAAGTCGTACCTTTCCCCCCACGGCTTGTTTTTTTGACGGGTGCGGCGTAGAAATGCGCCGCACCTTTTTTATTCCGCGCCGTGCCGCGTATGATGCGCGACATGTCCGGTCACGCCCGCTGCGTGATGATGCAGCGTTGCGTGATCCGGTTCCGGCGGCAGCGGTTTGCCGATTTTGTTCGGCAGCAGCGCGCCGATTATCATGCCGGTGATGCTGGCGAGCAATCCGGCGAAATGGGCGGGCATGTAAGGATCGTCCGGGCCGAAAATTCCAATTCCCAACCAGACCGACAGCCCGCAAAAAATGGATACCAGCGCGCCCTGCGTGTTGGCGCGTTT
>JAITWS010000096.1 GCA_031285185.1 Methylobacillus sp. | reverse complement strand
CTCGCGTTATGCCGAGGAAAAGCGCGTGGTGCTCAACAAAAACATCGGCGCGCTCGTGGCCACCGACATGACGCGCTGTATTCAGTGCACGCGCTGCGTCCGCTTCTTGAAGGAAGTCGGCGGCATGATGGAGCTGGGTCTGCTCCATCGCGGCGAGCACGCCGAGATTTCGGCTTATGTGGACAAGAGCGTCACCTCCGAACTCTCGGGCAACATCATTGATTTGTGTCCCGTGGGCGCGCTCACTTCCAAACCGTTCCGCTACACCGCGCGCACCTGGGAATTGATACGCCGTCCCACCGTCGCGGCGCACGACGCGCTGGGTTCGCATCTGGAAGTGCATGTGAAAAACAACCGCGTGATGCGCGTGTTGCCGCGCGAGAAGGAAAGCATCAACGAATGCTGGATTTCCGACCGCGACCGTTATTCGTATGAAGGTCTGCACAGCGCGGATCGTCTCACCGTGCCCATGGTGAAACGCGGCGAGCAATGGGTGGAAACCGATTGGCAAAGCGCGCTGGAATTTGCCGCAAGCCGCCTGAAGGAAACCGCGCAGCGCGAAGGCGGCGAAGCCATCGGCTTTCTCGTGTCGCCCAACAGCACAATGGAAGAGGGATACCTCACGCGCAAAATCGCGCGCGGACTCGGCTCCGGCAATGTGGATCACCGCCTGCGCCGCCACGATTTCCGCATGGACAGCGAATTTCAGGGTACGGCGTGGATGGGTTGCAACATTCCCGATGTGCAGGCGATGGATCGCGTGCTCGTGGTCGGCAGCCATCTTCGCAACGAACATCCGCTGCTCGCGCATCGTTTGCGCCATGCGGTCAAATTCAACGGCGCGGAATTGTCGCTGGTCAATCCGACCGACGACGATCCGCTCATGGCGGTCGCGCACAAGGCGATTTGCACGCCCAACGATATGGTCAACGTGCTGTCGCAAATCCTCAAGGCCATGTCCGGCTTGCAACGTCTCTCGCTGTGTTTGCCGCCCGCGCTGAGCAAATTGCTGGACGGCGTGACGGTGCGGGAAAACGCGCAGGCGATGGCGGAAAGCCTCGCCGGTCTCGGCAAGGACTACACACTCATCAGCCCCAGAAGCGGCATTTTTCTCGGCAACATCGCGCAGCATCATCCGCGCTATTCCGAAATTTACAGTCTGGCCGAAGCAATCGCCGCGCTGTGCGGCGCGACGTTCGGAATTTTGTCCGACGGCGCGAACCGCGTCGGTCTTGGCTTGGCGCGGGTGCAACCCGACCCCGGCGCGCTGAATGCGCGTTCCATGCTGGAAAATCCGCGTTCGGCCTATGTGCTCGTCAACGTCGAGCCGGAGCTGGATTGCCAAAACGCGCAACTCGCGAATGCGGCGCTCAAACAGGCGGGCTGCGTGATCGCATTGAGCGCGTATAAATCCGACGCGCTGCGCGACGCGGATGTGCTGTTGCCGATTGCGCCGTTCACCGAAACTTCCGGCACGTTCACGAGCATGGAAGGACGCGTGCAAAGTTTCGCCGCCGCCGTGCCGCCGCAGGGCGAATGCCGACCGGGTTGGAAGGTGTTGCGCGTGCTCGGCAATCTGCTCGGTTTGCAAGGTTTCGATTACGACAGCAGCGAAGATATCAAGCATGAAATTCTCGCGGGCGAGCGTCCGTCGCAATTTGTGTGGAAACGCCTCAACAACAATCTGCGCCATCTGGTCGAGGTCAATGTGCGGACGCTCAAGGAAGGCGTGTTGCAGCGCATCGGCGAAGTGCCGCTTTACCAATCCGATGCCATCGTGCGTCGCGCGCCGTCGCTGCAAAAAACGCAAAAAACCGGCTACGCCCATGCGGGTATGAACGCGGCCACGCTGCGGCAACTCGGTTTGCGCGAAGGCGATCAGGCGCGCGTGACGCAGGCCGGTGCGTCGGTTACGCTGCCGGTGCGGCTGGACGAATGTGTGCATGACCGTTGCGTGCGCGTTCCGGTGTGCGCCGAAACCGCGACACTGGGCGACCTCTACGGCGAAATCACGGTGGAGCAAGCATGATGGCGGATCTGCTCAACACACTGCAACAATTTTTCGGCCCGCTCTGGCCGGTGGTCTGGGGGCTGGCGAAAATCATCGCGATCATCGCGCCGCTGATGATAGGTGTGGCGTATCTCACGCTGGCCGAGCGCAAGGTCATCGGCTTCATGCAAGTCCGCATCGGCCCCAACCGCGTCGGCTATTTCGGTTTGCTGCAACCGATTGCGGACGGCGTGAAACTGCTGTTCAAGGAAATCATCCTGCCCACGGCGGCCAACAAATTCCTGTTTTTGCTCGCGCCCGTGCTCGTGTTCGCGCCCGCGCTTGCGGCCTGGGCGGTGATTCCGTTCGATCTTGAACTGGTGCTGGCGGATATAGACGCGGGACTGTTGTATATACTCGCGATGACTTCCGTCGGCGTGTATGGCGTCATCATCGCGGGCTGGGCTTCCAACTCCAAATACGCATTCCTCGGCTCGCTGCGTAGCGCGGCGCAGATCGTCTCCTACGAAATCGCGATGGGTTTCGCGCTCGTGGGCGTGCTCATGTGCGCGAACAGCCTCAACCTCGGCCAGATCGTGCAAGGGCAGGCGGGCGGATTCTGGAACTGGTATTTCATTCCGCTCTTTCCCTTGTTCATCGTCTATTTCATCAGCGCGGTGGCCGAAACCAACCGCGCGCCGTTCGACGTGGCGGAAGGCGAATCGGAAATCGTCGCGGGCTTTCATGTGGAATATTCCGGCATGGCGTTCGCGGTGTTCTTCCTCGCGGAATACGCCAACATGATACTGGTCGCCACGCTCGCGGCCACCATGTTCCTCGGCGGATGGCAGCCGCCGCTCGACATCAAGCCGTTCACCCTGCTGCCGGGTTTTCTGTGGCTCGCGCTCAAGATATGCGTGATGCTGTTTTTCGTGATCTGGCTGCGCGCAACTTTTCCGCGTTACCGCTACGACCAGATCATGCGCCTCGGCTGGAAGGTGCTTATTCCGGTCACGTTGGTGTGGATCGTCGTGATCGGCGCGATGATGCAAACCCGCTGGGCGTATCTGTTCCATTGAGAAAGGAGAAAACATGATCGCACGCATGAAAGATCTCTTCTCCAGCCTCATGTTGCTGGAACTGCTCAAGGGCATGTCGCTGACCGGGCGCTATATGTTCAGGCGCAAGATCACGGTGCAATATCCCGAGGAGCGCACGCCCATGAGTCCGCGCTTCCGCGGCCTGCACGCGCTGCGTCGCTACCCGAACGGCGAGGAGCGCTGCATCGCCTGCAAGCTGTGCGAGGCCGTGTGTCCGGCAATGGCGATCACGATAGAATCCGACCAGCGCGACGACGGCACGCGCCGCACCACGCGCTACGACATTGATCTCACCAAGTGCATATTCTGCGGATTTTGCGAGGAATCCTGCCCGGTGGATTCCATTGTGGAAACGCGCGTGTTCGATTATCACGGCGAAAAACGCGGCGATCTTTTATACACCAAACCCATGCTGCTGGCCGTGGGCGACAAGCATGAGCAGCAGATCGCGGAAGACCGCGCGACGGATGCGAAATACAGGTAAGGGACGGCGATGATATTTCAGGATTACGTGTTCTATGTGCTGGCGGCGATACTCGTGTTCGCCGGTCTGCGCGTGATTACCGCGCGCAATCCGGTTCATGCCGCGCTGTATCTCGTGCTGGCGTTTTTCACCGCCGCCGGAATCTGGCTGTTGCTGGAAGCCGAGTTTCTCGCCATTGCGCTTGTGATGGTTTATGTCGGCGCGGTGATGGTGTTGTTCCTGTTTGTAGTGATGATGCTGGACATCAATCTGGAACAGCTTCGCAGCAATTTCCGCGCCGCGATTGCTCCCGCGCTCATCGTGGGCGGGCTGATTTTCGCCGAGATGGTGATGATACTGGGCGGCAAAAAATTCGGCGAACTGACGCCGACCGTCCACGGCGCGGATTACAGCAACACCGCCGCGCTGGGCGAGCTGCTCTACACCGATTACGTTCTTCCGTTTGAAATCGCCGCCGTGGTGTTGCTGGTGGCCATCGTCGCGGCGATCGCGCTTACTCTGCGCCGCCGCGCCAACGCAAAACGCATAGACCCGGCGGATCAGATTCGCGTCAAGCGCGCCGACCGCATTCGCATGGTGAACATGCCCGTCGAAAAAGACGCGCCCGCCGAAGGAGAACCCACATGAGCGTCGGACTTTCGCATTACCTCATCCTCGGCTCGCTGCTGTTCGCGCTCAGCGTGATCGGTATTTTTCTCAACCGCAAGAACATCATCATCCTGCTCATGGCAATTGAGCTGATGCTGCTCGCGGTGAACATGAATTTCATCGCGTTTTCGCATTATCTGAACGATATGGCGGGGCAGGTGTTCGTGTTCTTTATTTTGACCGTGGCGGCGGCGGAATCGGCGATTGGTCTCGCGATTCTCGTGCTGCTGTTCCGCAATTTGAAAACCATAGATGTGGAAGACCTGAAGAGTTTGAAGGGCTGATGCGACAACCATGGGCATGAAAACCGTTTATCTGCTGATCCCGCTGCTGCCGCTGTTCGCGGCAATGGTGATCGGCCTGTTCGGGCGCAAGCTGCCGCGCTCCGCCGCGCATGTGCTCACGATTTCCGCCGTCGCGGTTTCCTTCGGTCTGTCGGTGGAAGTGCTGCTTGATTTGCAGAAAAACAACCCCGTCAATTACACGGTTTACACCTGGCTGACCAGCGGCAACATCCGGTTTGAAGTCGGCTTTCTCATAGATCAACTTTCCGCGATGATGATGGTCGTGGTCACCTTTGTCTCGCTCATGGTGCACATTTACACCATAGGCTACATGCGCGACGACCCGGGTTACAGCCGCTTTTTCAGCTACATTTCGCTGTTCACCTTCTCCATGCTCATGCTGGTGATGAGCAACAACTTCATGCAGCTTTTCTTCGGCTGGGAGGCGGTGGGGCTGGTGTCTTATCTGCTGATCGGCTTCTGGTTCAAAAAACCGAGCGCGATCCACGCCAACCTCAAAGCCTTTCTCGTCAACCGCGTGGGCGATTTCGGTTTTCTGCTCGGCATCGGGCTGGTGCTCTACTGCTTTGAAAGTCTGGATTACGCCTCGGTGTTTCTCGTCGCGCCGCAGTTCACGGATGTGATGGTCACGCTTTTCCCCGGCTGCGAATGGTCG
>JAITWS010000110.1 GCA_031285185.1 Methylobacillus sp. | reverse complement strand
GTTCCGCCGCCCAGCTTTTCACCGGCGGCGAGCGGCGGCGCGCGATGATCGTCCAGCCATTCCATCGTCGCCGGAAGCGCCAGTTTTTCCGCGAGCGGCGCGGAAGAATCCGGCGTGTTTTCCAGCGCCGCCAAATCGGTCAGCGCGGGACTGGCGCGCAGCTCACGCTCACCGTCGCGGCGCGAATATGAAAAAATGATTTCGGGCGCGGAATGCAGCAATCGCGTTTCTATCGTTTGCGCGAATTCGGCCTGCACGCGACCGCAGGCATTGGGCGCGCCGACATGACGCTGCGCCTCCGCGGGGAGCAGCGGATTGGGGCGCGGCGGCGGCGGCCATTGGTGATCGTTCATGCCCAGCACCCAAATCGCGTCCAGCGGAAACGCGGGTGTTTCCAACATGCCCATGACCCACACGCGCGGCTCGCCTTCCGTTTCCGGCTGGAAAATGCGCTCGCGCAACAGCGCGGAAAAACGCCGCAACGCGCTCCCCGCATCCAGCGCGGGCAGCAATTCGTCCAGCTTGGCGAAATCTTCCAGCGCCGCGTTCCACGCTTGCATCGCCTGATATTCGTGGCTGGACAACGCGCGCTCGCCCGGCCATCCGGCAGTTTGCAGCAAGTCCGCGAACGCATCCGCCCACGCGCGCGCCGTTTGTTTGCGCGGCCAATCGCAGGCGGAAATCGCCTCCAGATGCGCGACGAGTTTGTGCAAATTTGCCCCGTCCGCCAGCGCCTTGCGCGCGAGACGCAACCATTGTTCGAGATGGATGCTCGCGGGCAGATGCGCGCGCATCACCGCATCCAGCCGCGCGCGCGCGTCCGCCTCGGACAAGCCCGCCGACCAATGCACATCACGCAGCAAACGCCCCGCGTCCTGCTGCGGAATGCGGAATCGCCGCGCCGCGAGCCGCAGCACATTCACGCCGCACGCGATGAGCGGGTGCGACGCGAGCGGATCGCCGAGCGAAAAATCATAAAGGCGCGGCATCTCCACCTGCGACGGCAGCGCCGCGAGCGGATGCAGCGCATCGTCGAGCAAGGCCAAAAGTCGCGCGCGCAACACGCCGAGTTCGGGCGCGACGATGGCGATGCGCGCGGTCGAGTCGCGCTTGAGATATTCCGCCGCCCAGCCCACGGCGGCGCGACATTCGGCGGCGATGTCGTCACACGCGATTTGTCGTGCATCGCCTGCTTGCGCCAAAACCGGCGAACCGATTTCGATGGCCACGCCGCGTTTTTTCAGCGCGTCCAGCAAGCGTTTTTCCTGCGGGCTGAGGCGGTCGAAACCGACCAGTTGCAGCGCATCGGGCAAGCGCCCCGCACCGCGCTGCAATGCGACGATCTGCCGCTCGAACGCGCTCGCGGAATCAAGCGCGTGATGCTGTCGGCACAACGCCAGAAAAGTTTCGCGCCATTGCAAAAACCGGCGCGTTTCCTCGCTCTGCCAGCCGGAAGGCGGCTCCACGTTCCACACGACCATGAGGCGATGCGCCTCCGCTGCGGTGCGCGCGAGACCAGCCATATCGAACAATGCCTGCGCCGTTTCGTCGCGCGTGTTTTTCTCGATGGCGCGTTCCCACAACACGCGCTCGCCCGACGCATCCAGCGTTTTGTTCGGAAGAAAATCAGTCGGCAATTCCCCCGCGAGCATCGCGCGCGACAGGGTTTCATCCAGCCACTGCGCCAGCGTCGAAATCCGCGCAGGCTGCCACAACGCCGCGCCGCCGTCGCGCCGGATGCGCGCCTGCTCCAGCGCAAAACTGCGCGCGAGACGCGGCGTGGAACACAACACCACGTTGCCGGAAATTGCCAAACCGCTCTCCTGCGATAGAATGAAAGCGCATCTTACTTTATCCAACATGGCCGAACACAAAAATTACATCACGCCGGAAGGTTACGCCCGGCTCAAGGAAGAATTCGATCACCTTTACAAGGTCGAGCGCCCCAAGGTGGTCGCGGATGTCGCGTGGGCGGCAGGCAACGGCGACCGCAGCGAAAACGGCGATTACATCTACGGCAAAAAACGCCTGCGCCAGATTGATTCGCGCCTGCGTTTTCTCCTCAAACGCATGGATGCCGCCGAGGTCGTGGATCCCGCGCGGCAACAAGGTCTGGACAGGATTTTTTTCGGCGCGTGGGTGACGCTTTATTCCATCACGCGCGACACCGAACAAACCTACCGCATCGTCGGCCAGGACGAACTCGACCCCGGCAAAGGCCATATAAGCTGGATTTCCCCGCTCGCCAAAGCACTGATGAAAAAAGGCGAAGGTGATGCGGTGCGGCTGGAAACGCCGGGTGGCGATGAAGAATTTGAAATTGTCGCGGTGCGTTATGAAGTGCCGGGGGGGTGATTCCCCTTCCGTGAAGGGGTGGCTCCGAAGGAGACGGGGTAGTGTCACAAAGAAAAATCGCCCCGCAGGGGCACAAATTATTTTGTGTCGCTACCGCGACGACTTTGTTGTGAACTACCCCGTCCGCTGCGCGTCCACCCCTTCACGGAAGGGGAATTGAAAGCCGCGCCATTAAAGACAACTAATGCAGAAAAGAAAACCACATTGAACCAACCCGCTAAACATTGGGATATTTTTTGCGCCGTGATTGATAATTTCGGCGACATCGGCGTTTGCTGGCGGTTGGCGCGGCAGCTTGCGGCGGAGCATGGTTGCATGGTGCGCTTGTGGGTGGATGATGTCAGCCGGATGCAGGCGCTGCATCCCGAGATCAATCCGTCACTGGAAACGCAGTTTGCTTGCGGTGTGGAGGTGCGGCGTTGGGTTCAGGATTTTCCCGAGGTCGAACCCGCCGATGTGGTGATTGAGGCGTTCGGGTGCGCGTTGCCGATGACGTATGAGCACGCGATGGCGGCGCGCGCGCGTCCTCCGGTGTGGATCAATCTTGAATATCTGAGCGCCGAATCGTGGGTGGAGATGTGCCACGCGCTGCCTTCGCCGCATCCTTTTCTCAAGCTCACCAAGTATTTTTTCTTTCCCGGTTTTACCGACGGCACGGGCAATTTGTTGCGCGAGGCGGACTTGCTGGAACAGCGCGAGACGTTCCGTGCGGCATCGGAAAATTTCCGCGCGTCGCTCGGGATTCCACCGCCCACTGCCGATGAATTGCTGGTTTCGCTGTTTTGTTATGACTCGGCGCCGCGTGCTGATTTATTGGCGCAGTGGGAGGAATCGGAAATTCCGGTGCGGTGTTTGTTGCCGGTTAACCCTCACCCTCACCCCAACCCTCTCCCGCAAGCGGGAGAGGGAGAACTTCATCGTACCTTGCCACCTCGGGGAGGAGAGAGAGA
>JAITWS010000012.1 GCA_031285185.1 Methylobacillus sp. | reverse complement strand
TGCACATTGATGCGCCGCGCGAAGATGCGCCGCTGGGCGCGGTGATCGGCGTGGCCGGGCTCTATGGTCGCCCCGGTTTTCTCGCCGCGTTTGATGCGGAAAGCGGCAAGCGGATATGGCAATTCGACACTGTTCCGCCGCAAGGTTGGGAAGGGCAATTCGCCGCCGCCACGCCGGACGGTGTTCCGCTCAACCGCGACATCGCCCGCGAAAAATCCGCGCTCGCGCAATACGCCGATGCGTGGCGCTACGGCGGCGGCTCGGCATGGACGACGCCCGCGATTGATCCCAAACTCGGCCTGCTTTATTTCGGAACCGGCAACCCCTCGCCGCAAATGGACGATGTTTCGCGCCCCGGCGACAATCTTTACACCGTTTCGCTCGTCGCGCTGGATGTCGCCACCGGCAAGCTGCGCTGGCATTATCAACTGGTGCCGCACGACATCTGGGGCTACGATGTCGCCAGCCCGCCCGTGCTGTTCAATTTCAAACGCGACGGCAAAACCATTCCCGCCGTCGGCCACGCCAGCAAAATGGGCTGGTTTTATGTGCTCGACCGCGCCACCGGCAAACTGCTGCTGAAATCCGAAGCCTTCGTGCCGCAATCCAACATGTTCGCGCGCGCCACGCCGCAAGGCACGCGCATTTATCCCGGCGTATTCGGCGGCGTCAACTGGTCGCCCGGCGCGGTGGACGAAGCGCATCATCTGGCCTTCGTCGCCGCCATGCACATGCCCGCGCGCTACACCCTGCACGAGACCCCGGCCAGCGGCGACAAACCCGCCATACGCTACACCGTTTCGGAGCCGATAGACGAACCGAAATGGGGGCTGCTCTCGGCGATTGATCTTTCCAGCGGAAAAATTAAATGGCAGCAAAAAACGCCGGAACCGCTTGTCGGCGGCGTGCTCGCCACCGCAGGCGGCGTGCTCTTCACCGGCGAAGGCAACGGCAATTTCAACGCCTACGACAGCGCCACCGGCAAATTGCTGTGGCAAACAAAAGCGGAAGCCGGCGTAAACGCGCCGCCCATCACCTACGAAATCAACGGCGAGCAATACATCGCCGTAGTCGCCGGAGGCAACGCCATCTGGGGCTACAAACAAGGCGATTACGTCCTCACGTTCAAACTCGACAAGGCCAAAAAATGAGATTTTTACTGATCGCGCTCGCCACGCTGCTCTTGGGCGCAAGCCTCCCCGCATCCGCCGCCGTCACCGGCCAGGAACTGCTCACCCGCTGCGCCGCCGCCGAAAAATCGCTGGACGGCAAAGAACAACCCACCGGCGAAGAAGCCCTGGACGGCATGTGGTGCATGGGCTACATGTCCGGCCTGCTCGACGGCTTCAGCGTCAACGACTACACCGTCGGCGGCGCAAAAGTCATGTGCGTCCCGGAAACCGGCCTGACCCGCACCCAAGCCCTGCGCGTCGTCACAAAATGGCTCCGCGACCACCCCGACGCGCTTCCCAAAAACGGACGAAGAGGTGCACTGCTGGCGCTGGCGAATGCGTATCCGTGCAAGTGAGGTTGCTGGAGATTGTAAAAATGAACAAGTGTCGTCCAGTTCAAGAAAGATATAGCTATGCTTTGTCCCAATTGTGGTGAGGACAACTCGTTGGGTCGCCAATGGTGCATCCAATGCAACACCTCGCTGGTTCCTCAATCAAGAGAGCCGGAAACTTCAACCAAATCCAAATCGAGTTCAGCCGAAACCATTGGCGGCTGGGTTGGTCTTGGTTTGGCTATTTTTGGATTCCAAATGGCTGCCCCTCATTTTTTTACACACCCGATTGGTGAGGGTATAAACTGGCTTGAGGTTGCATGCGCAGCTGCTGCCGGAGCAGTTGGCATAGCGCTTGGCAGAAAAATCGGCTCTTTATTTAGCAAGAAATAAAGAGTAAGTCAGAGGATGTTCTCAAAAGGAAATTTTTATGAATAAATGCGTTGCAACCAGCTTGTTATCTTTAATCACTTTGATTTGCTCATCATCAGTCGTCATGGCAGAAGATGTTCCAACGCTGAAAATCGTGTCCAAACCCGGAAAGCCAGTGTGTCAGTCGAACTCGGTGAAAATTGGTGACGCCTCATCCAATGTGGAACTCTGCGTGTTGAGAGGCAGCTTTTCGCATGATCAATATAGTTTGAACATTGACAAGAAACAAGTTTTGAAAGGCATAGACGACGAGACGACGCGAGGTATAGGCGCGACATATTCCGGGGATAACCTCGTCCTTATCTGTACGCCTCAGCACGAGGCTCCAAAAGATATCTCTCCTGAAAAAATCGAGGCCTTCCAGAAAATGATGAATGTTTCTGCTGAAAAGGCGGAGCGAATGGTTATCATGATGGAGACCGTGGAAGTCGGTCGTCTTTGCAAGGCGACTCTAGGCGCGACCTCGCTCATTGAGGTTGAGGTGGTTTTTAAGTGAAAGCCGCAGTATGCGGCAGATGTTGGCAATCAAGATTTGATTGGCGTCCCCACGGGGATTCGAACCCCGGTACTCACCGTGAAAGGGTGATGTCCTAGGCCTCTAGACGATGGGGACCCGGACTGAAATCTTCTTTGGTGGAGGTAAGCGGGATCGAACCGCTGACCTCTTGCATGCCATGCAAGCGCTCTCCCAGCTGAGCTATACCCCCTAAAAAGAGTGCGCATCATAAAGAGGCGGGGGCGAGTTGTCAACGCTTTTCATGTTTCCGGGCAGGTTGAAAGGCGGGAATTTTCGTGTCAGTGGCGTTCATCCTTCGACCGGCTCAGGACGAACGGAATATTTTTTCCCCCAGCATCGCCAGCCGCGCCGCGCCGTGGGCGGCTTCGGTGCGGGGCGCGGCGGTGACGGGGACGCCGATTTCGCGCGCGCGGATTTTTGTCCAGGCGGCGTTGTTCGCGCCGCCGCCTGCGGTGAGGATGGCGCGTAACGGGGGTGCGCCGAGTTGTTCCAGCAGGCGATAACCGTGGCTTTCGATGCGCGCGAGACTTTCGAGCAGACCTTGCAAATAAATCGCGTCATCTGCGGGACGCGGCTCCAGTCGCGGCGCGAGCGCGGGGGCGTTGACGGGGAAACGTTCGCCGGGCGCGGGCAGGGGGTAGTAATCAAGGCCGGTGGGTTGATCGGGCTTGAGTTGCGAACTGAGTGCCGCGAGTCGCGCACGGCCAAAAATTTGTTCCAGCGTTTTTCCGCCGCAGTTGGATGCGCCGCCGACCAGCCACAAATCGCCGCAGCGGTGGCTGTAAATGCCGTGTTCGGGCGATTCGACGCGGGTTCGGCTCAACAATTTCAGCACAAGTGTGGAGCCGAGCGAGGTGACGGCCATGCCGAGTTCGGTGATGCCGCAGGCGAAAAACGCAGCGATGCTGTCGGTGGTTCCGGCGCGTATC
>JAITWS010000102.1 GCA_031285185.1 Methylobacillus sp. | reverse complement strand
TTCTCTTTTCATCATTGCTGGCATGATGAGGAAAAGTTGGGCAGTGCTTGGGGTGGCGGGGGAATGCAGATTGACGCTCCCCCTTTTTCACTTGATAATGTTGGCCTGATTGTTGCTCCCGGTTGTGTGGCTTTCCCACTGTGCAACTGCGCCGCCCGTCTGGTGAACACGGTGTTGCGGCAATCGTTGAGTTCCTCGATCCGCCTCCAGAAGTGGGTCAAGATTCGGGATGAATCCTCCATGGATAATTTTTCTCAGGCAGGTGCGATCGGCTCGGTCACCTGCCCTTGCTGCGGTTTGCTTTGCGACGATTTGACCGTTCAGCGCGATGCGGCAGGCCAACTCTCCGTTACGGAAAACGGTTGCGCGCGCGCGGTGGCGTTTTTCGCGCGGCCTGTGGTTGCGTCTGCGCCGCGTGTCGGCGGCAAACCGGCGACTTTGCAGGAGGCGATTGCCAAGGCCGCGCAGATTCTCGCTTGCGCCAAACAGCCGCTGATCGCGGGTTTGGGCACGGATGTGGGCGGGATGCGCGCGGTGATGAATCTTGCGGAGACGAGTCGCGCGGCGCTCGATCATATGAATTCCCCTGCGCTTTTACGCAATATGCTGACCTTGCAAAATTCGGGCTGGTTCAACACCACGTTGACCGAGGTTCGCAATCGCGTTGATCTGCTGCTGGTGGTCGGAACCGATGTCGTCAGCGTCAATCCGCGTTTTTTCGAGCGCGAAATCTGGAACAGGGAAACGATGTTCGATCAGGATACCGCCGGGCGCGAGGTCGTTTATCTCGGCGGGCAGAATCTGGATGTTGCGGCAGGTGTCGCGCCGAACGGTCGCAAGCCGGAGGTGATCGAATGCGATCTTGATCGTCTGCCCGAGGTGGTCGGCGCGTTGCGCGCGTTTGTGCTCGGCAAGCCGCTGGTCGCAGGTGAAATCGCCGGAATTTCCACCAATATTTTGCGAAAACTGGCGCAGCGTTTGCTGGCGGCGAAGTATTCCGTGGTGACGTGGGCGGCGGGCGCGCTTGCCCTGCCCCATGCGGAATTGACCGTGCAGAATCTGGCCGCGCTGGTGATCGCGCTCAACAAAACCACGCGTTCGGCGGGTTTGCCGTTGGGCGGCAGCGATGGCGACACGAGCGCGAATCAGGTGAGCGCGTGGATCAGCGGTTATCCGGTACGCAATTCCTATCTGCGTAACGCGCCGGATTACGACCCCTATCTTTATTCCGCCGAACGCCAGTTGCGAAGCGGCGAGGCGGATGCGCTACTGTGGATTTCGTCGTTCGATCCCGGTCGCGTGCCGCCCGCGACGAACGCGCCCACGGTGGTTTTCGGCGAGGCGCATATGAAGTTCGAGCGCGAACCGGATGTGTTCATTCCCGTTGCGACACCGGGCGTGGATTGCAAGGGCGCGTTGTTCCGCATTGATAATGTTGTCTCGCTGCCGGTGAAAAAATTGCGCGATAGCGCGCTGCCCGCGCTGGCGGATGTGTTGCGCGAAATTGAACAGCAACTCGACCAAAAGAAACAAGGAGCCGCGACATGCTGACCAAATTGAGCGGCGGCACGGTTTACGATCCCGCGCACGGCATCAACGGCAAGGTCATGGATATTTACATCCGCGACGGTCGCATCGTCGAGCGTCCACGCGATGACGAGCGCATAGACCACGAATACAAACTCGGCGGCAAGGTCGTCATGGCGGGCGCGATAGACATGCACACGCACATCGGCGGCGGCAAGGTCAACATCGCGCGCAGCATGTTGCCGGAAGATCACCGGCACGATCCGGCGGCGCATTCCGGCTTGTGTCGCGCGGGGTGCGGCCATGCCGTGCCTTCGACGCTGACGGCGGGTTACCGTTACGCGGAAATGGGCTACACCGCGGGTTTTGAGCCTGCCGTGCTGCCGATGAACGCGCGTCAGGCGCATCTTGAAATGGGCGATACGCCGATGATAGACAAGGGCGGCTACGCGATGCTGGGCAGCGACGATTTGTTTCTGCGTATGCTGGCCGCGAAAAAAGATCAGAACGCGATCAACGATTATGTGGCGTGGACAATCGCCGCGAGCCAGGGCATGGGCATCAAGGTGGTGAACGCGGGCGGCATCAATGCGTTCAAGTTCAACCAGCGTTTTCTTGATCTCGACGAAAAAAATTCGCACTACGGCATCACGCCGCGCGAGGTGTTGAAAACCCTGTCGCGCGCGGTTTACGAGCTGGGCGTGCCGCATCCCCTGCATGTGCACGGCAACAATCTGGGCGTGCCGGGCAATGTGGAAACCACGCTTAATTCGATGGCGGGCGTGGAAGGTTATCCCATGCACCTCACGCACATCCAGTTTCACAGTTACGGTGTCGAAGGCGACCGCAAATTTTCCTCGGGCGCGGCGCGCATCGCCGAGGCGATCAACAAAAACAAAAACATTTCGGCGGATGTCGGGCAGATTTTGTTTGGCCAGACCGTCACCGTTTCGGGCGACCAGATGTCGCAATTCCGCAATGCCGAACTCGGCTCGCCGCGCAAGGCGGTGTGCATGGATATCGAATGCGACGCGGGTTGCGGCGTGGTTCCGTTCAAATACAAGGATCAGAATTTCGTCAACGCGCTGCAATGGGCGATCGGGCTGGAAATTTTTCTGCTGGTGGACGATCCGTGGCGCATCTTTCTCACCACCGACCACCCCAACGGCGCGCCGTTCACGAGCTATCCGCATCTTATCAAGCTGCTCATGGACAAGAGCTTCCGCAACGATGTTTTCGCCACGCTCAACGCCGACGCGCAAACGATGAGCACGCTCGCCTCCATAGACCGCGAATACTCGCTTTACGAAATCGCGATCATGACGCGCGCGGGCGCGGCCAGACTGGTCGGGCTGCATGATCGCGGTCATCTCGGAGCGGGCGCGGCAGCGGACATCACGGTTTACACCGATGATGCCGACCGCGAAAAAATGTTCGCCAAACCGGATTATGTTTTCAAGGACGGCCAGCTCGTCGTCAGGGACGGCGGCATCGTCAAGGTGGTCTGGGGCGCGACGCATACCGTGCGGCCTGAATTTGACCGCAGCATCGAGAAGGAAATCAAAACGTATTTCGACAAGTACCACACGATCAAAATGGAACACATGAAAGTCGGCGACGACGAACTCGAAGACGGCGGACGCAGCCGCGTCATCGTGCAGGAATGCAAGGGTCGCCGGGAGAAAACGGCATGAACATCAACGGCGTTCTGATTGACGACACCTTTGCCGAAGCCTTCGGGATGCGCGGCACGCGCGTGCTCATCACCGCGCAAAATCTCAAATGGGCGCACATCGCCGCCGCTTCAATGACCGGCTTCGCCACGTCCGTGATCGCCTGCGGCGTGGAAGCGGGCATAGAGCGCGAATTGTCGCCGGAGGAAACACCGGACGGTCGCCCCGGCGTTGCCGTGCTGATGTTCGCAATGGGCAGCGCGGTGCTGATGAAACAGCTTGAAACCCGCATGGGACAATGCGTGCTCACCTGCCCCACCGCCGCCGCGTTTTCGGGCATCGAGGGCGGCGACCGCATCAATCTCGGCAAAAACCTGCGCTTTTTCGGCGACGGTTTCCAGACTTCCAAGCAGTTCGGCGGCAAGCGTTACTGGCGCGTGCCGGTGATGGACGGCGAATTTCTCACCGAAGAAAAAACCGGCATGGTGCGCGCGGTCGGCGGCGGCAATTTTCTCATCCTCGCCGAATCGCAGCCGCAGGCGCTCGCCGCGGGCGAAGCCGCGATTGCGGCGATGAAAAAAGTGCCCAACGTCATCATGCCCTTCCCCGGCGGCATCGTGCGTTCCGGCTCCAAGGTCGGCTCGAAATACAAAACGCTGATCGCCTCCACCAACGATGCGTTTTGCCCGACGCTCAAAGGTCTGACCAAAACGGCGCTGTCGCCGGAAATCGAATCCGTGATGGAAATTGTGATTGACGGCTTGAGCGACGCGGATGTGCGTAAAGCCACCCACGCGGGCATTTCCGCCGTGTGCGAACTCGGCGCGGCCAACGGCGTGCGGCGCGTTTCCGCCGGGAATTACGGCGGCAAACTCGGTCAGTTCCACTTCCACCTGCGGGAGATCATGGCATGAGCGCGCTAACCTTCACACTCAAAAAAATCCCGCAGCAGCGCATTGATTGCGCGCCGCTGACACCCAACATGCTGGCCGGAAAATCCGCCGCTGACATCGGCGCGATTCTTCTGCAATCCGGCAATGAAACGCTGCGCGCTGATGCGCTGTTCGACATTTCCGGCGACAATGTGGCCGAGATCGTGTTTGCGAACGGTTGCGACAAACTGGATTACATCGGCGCGGCGATGCAGAGCGGTCGCATCACCATCCACGGCGACGCGGGCTGGTATCTCGGCTTCCGCAAAAAAGGCGGCGACATCGTGTTGCGCGGCAACGCGGGCGATTTCGCCGCGAGCGGCATGACGGGCGGCTTGTTGCACATTCACGGCAACGCGGGCGATTTTCTCGCCGCCGCGATTCCCGGCGACCGCAAAGGCATGGCGGGCGGCCTCGTCATTGTCACCGGCAACGCAGGCGACCGCGCGGGCGACCAAATGCGGCGCGGCATTGTGCTGATTGAAGGCGACGCCGGCGACTATTGCGCGTCGCGCATGATCGCGGGCACGATAGGCGTGCTGGGCGCGACCGGCGCTTATCCCGGTTACGGCATGAAACGCGGCACGCTGCTGCTGTTCAAGCCGCCCAAGCTACATGCGACTTTGCAGGATTGCGGAATGCACACGCTGCCTTTTCTGAAATTGATGGCAAAATCCTTCCGTGATTTGCCGGGCAAATTCGCGCATCTCGACCAGACGCGCGCGCGGCGTTATGCCGGGGATTTGGCCAATGACGGCAAGGGCGAGATTTTGGTGTTTTCAAATTGAAAATTTTTGAGGAATTGCGACATGTCCGAAACAAGAACCGTGCGTCTCGATGATCTGAAACGCAAAAGCGGCAAGCCGAAAGGCCGCGCCGTCGAACCGGCGGCGCTGCTGGAAGTGCGGCGGCTGCTGGGCGATGCCGCGCGCGCGCCGGATTTGCTGATCGAGCATCTGCATAAAATACAGGATCATCACGGTCATGTTTCCAGCAAGCACATCGCCGCGCTTGCCGCCGAAATGAAACTTTCGCAGACGGAAGTTTACGAAGTCGCCACGTTTTATCACCACTTCGATGTGGTCAAGGAAGGCGAAACACCGCCGCCTCCGCTCACCGTGCGCGTGTGCGAATCCGTGTCGTGCGACATGGCGGGCGCGCATGAATTGATAGACGCGCTGAAGCGCGGCCTGGGCGACAAAATCCGCATCCAGCCCGTGCCTTGCGTGGGTCGTTGCGATACCGCGCCGGTGGCCGTGGTGGGACAAAATCCGATAGACCGCGCAACTGCGGATGCAGTCATCGCCGCCGCGAACGCGAAAAAAATCGAAGCGCCTGTGAGCGATTATCTTCCGCTGAATAAATACATTGCTGCGGGTGGTTATCAGCTTTACAAGGAGTGCGTGGAAGGCAAACGCACGCCCGAGGAACTCATCGCCATCATGGAAAATTCCGGCTTGCGCGGCTTGGGCGGCGCGGGTTTTCCGGTGGGTCGCAAATGGCGCATCGTCAGCCAGCAACCCGCGCCGCGCCTCATGGCGGTCAACATTGACGAAGGCGAACCCGGCACGTTCAAGGACAGACATTATCTGGAACGCGATCCGCACCGTTTCCTCGAAGGCATGTTGATCGCGGCGTGGGCGGTCGGCATCGAGCGCATCTACATTTATCTGCGCGACGAATACGCGGGCTGCCGCAAAATTTTGAGCCGCGAACTCGCGGAATTGCAGGATCATCCGCCCGCGAAGTTGCCGGAAATCCAGTTGCGGCGCGGCGCGGGCGCTTATATCTGCGGCGAGGAATCGGCCATGATCGAATCCATAGAAGGCAAGCGCGGAATGCCGCGTTTGCGTCCGCCGTTCGTGGCGCAGGTCGGTTTGTTCGGTCGCCCGACGCTGGAACACAATATGGAATCGGTCTATTGGGTACGCGAAATCGTCGAGAAAGGCGCGGAATGGTTTGCCGCGCATGGCCGCCACGAACGCAAGGGTTTGCGCTCCTTTTCGGTCAGCGGCCGCGTGAAAAAACCCGGCGTGCATCTCGCTCCCGCAGGCATCACCATGCGCGAACTGATCGCCGAATACTGCGGCGGCATGTTGGACGGTCACGAGTTTTACGGCTACTTCCCCGGCGGCGCATCCGGCGGGATTTTGCCCGCGAGTCTGGGCGACATCCCGCTTGATTTTGACACGCTCAACCAATACGGCTGCTTCATCGGTTCGGCGGCGGTGATCGTGTTTTCTGACCACGACAAGGCGAAAGATCTGGCGCTCAACGCGATGAAGTTTTTCGAGGATGAATCGTGCGGCCAATGCACGCCCTGCCGCGCGGGAACCGCGAAGGCGGTTGATCTCATGGCGAAATCGCGCTGGGATCAGGGGCTGCTGGAAGAACTTTCCGCGACCATGATAGACGCTTCCATCTGCGGCCTCGGTCAGGCGGCGCCCAATCCGGTGCGCTCCGTCATCAAATATTTTCCTGAAGAATTGAAGTGAGGTTACGGTCATGAATGCTCCCGCCAACCTGCCGCCCACCATCGGCTTCTCGCTCAACGGCGAAAAAATCGAGGCTTTCGAGGGCGAAACCATCATCCAGGCCGCGCAACGCAACGGCGTGGAAATTCCGCATCTGTGCTACAAGGACGGCTTGCGTCCCGACGGCAACTGCCGCGCGTGCGTGGTCGAGATTGCGGGCGAGCGCGTGCTCGCGCCCTCCTGCTGCCGCGCGCCCGCGCCCGATATGGACGTGCGCTCCGACAGCGCGCGCGCCACCGCCGCGCAAAAAATGGTGCTGGAATTGCTGCTCGCCGACATGCCGCCCAAAGAGCGCAAATCCGACAACGAACTCACGCACTGGGCGCAAAAACTCGAACTCGGCACACCGCGTTTCAGCCCGCGCGCAGCGCCCAAGGCCGACCTTTCCAACGCGGCCATCGCGGTCAATCTCGATGCCTGCATCCAGTGCACGCGCTGCGTGCGCGCCTGCCGCGAGGAACAGGTCAACGACGTGATCGGCTACGCTTTCCGCGGGCATCACGCTTCCATCGTGTTCGATCAGGGCGACCCCATGGGCGACAGCACTTGCGTCACCTGCGGCGAATGCGTGCAAGCCTGCCCGACCGGGGCGCTCGCGCCTGCGGGCGATGTCGCGCTGGTCGCGCCGGACAAAACCGTGGATTCCGTTTGCCCGTATTGCGGTGTCGGTTGCCAACTGACTTATCACGTCAAGGACGACAAAATCATCGAAGTCGTCGGACGCGACGGCCCCGCCAATCATGGTCGTCTGTGCGTCAAGGGGCGCTATGGTTTCGACTATCCGCGTCATCAACACCGCCTCACCAAACCGCTGATCCGCAAATCCGGCATCGCCAAGGATGCGACGCGGGAAATGGATCCCGCGAATCCCTACGCCGCATTCCGCGAAGCGACGTGGGAAGAGGCGCTGGATTTCGCCGCGAACGGCCTCAAGAAAATCAAGGAACGCGACGGCAAATACGCGCTGGCCGGATTCGGCTCGGCCAAGGGCAGCAACGAGGAAGCCTATCTGTTCCAGAAGCTCGTGCGTACCGGCTTTGAGACCAACAACGTTGACCACTGCACGCGCTTGTGCCACGCCTCCAGCGTGGTCGCGCTGCTGGAAGGCGTGGGTTCCGGCGCGGTTTCCAATCCGGTCGCGGACGTGCAGCATTCCGAAGTCATCGTCATCATCGGCGCGAACCCCATCGTCAATCATCCGGTCGCCGCCACCTTCATCAAAAACGCGGTGAAAAAAGGTGCCAAGCTCATCCTCATGGATCCGCGCCGCACCGAGCTTGCGCGCCTTGCGACCTGGCATCTGCCGTTCAAGCCCGACACCGATGTGGCGATGTTGAACGCGCTGCTGCATGTGATCGTGGAAGAAGGTCTGGCCGACGAAAATTTCATCAAAAACCGCACCGAAAATTACGCCGCGCTCAAGGAAAACGTCAAGCAATATTCGCCGGAAGCGATGGCGCCGATTTGCGGAATCCCCGCCGAAACGCTGCGCGAAGTCGCGCGTTTATACGCCAAATCCAAAGCCTCCATCATCCTGTGGGGCATGGGCATTTCGCAGCATGTGCACGGAACCGACAACTCGCGCTGCCTGATCGCGCTTTCCATGGTCACCGGCCAGATCGGTCGGCGCGGCACGGGCTTGCATCCCCTGCGCGGGCAGAACAACGTGCAGGGCGCGTCGGATGTGGGTTTGATTCCGATGAGTTTCCCCGATTATCTGCGCGTGGACAATCCCGAAGCCCACGCTAAATTTGAAAAATTGTGGAACGCGAAACTCGACGACAAACCCGGTCTCACCGTGGTGGAAGTCATGGACGCGGCCTATGCGGGAAAAATCAAGGGCATGTATGTGCAGGGCGAAAACCCCGCCATGTCCGACCCCAACAGCAACCACGCGCGCGCGGCGCTCGCCAAGCTGGAACATCTCGTAGTGCAGGATATTTTCATGACCGAAACCGCGTATCTCGCGGATGTGATTTTGCCCGCAGGCGCGCACGCGGAAAAACTCGGAACCTTCACCAATACCGACCGCCTCGTGCAACTAGGCCGCCCCGCGATCAACCCGCCCGGCGACGCGCGTCAGGATTTGTGGATCATCCAGCAAATCGCCACGCGCATCGGTGTCAACTGGCATTACGACAGTCCGAAGGAAGTCTTCAACGAAATGCGCCGCGCGATGCAATCCATCGCGGGCATCACCTGGGAACGACTGGAACGGGAAGCCGTGTGCTACCCGTGCGAAAACGAAGGCGACCCCGGCGAAGAAGTCATCTTCCACGACCACTTTCCGCGTCCCGGCGGCAAGGCCAAACTCGTGCCCGCCGACATCATCCCCGCCGACGAACGCCCGGACAACGAATATCCCATGATATTAATCACAGGCCGCATGTTGGAACACTGGCACACCGGCAGCATGACGCGCCGCGCCAACGTGCTCGACGCCATCGAACCCGCGCCCACGGTCAGCATCCACCCGCTCGACCTCGAAGCCATCGGCGCGCAAGGCGGCGACATCATCACCGTGGAATCGCGCCGTGGAAAAGTATCGCTAATCGCCCGCGCCGACGACGGCATCCAGCGCGGCTCCGTCTTCATCGCCTTCTGCTACTACGAAGCCGCCGCCAACAAACTCACCAACCAGGCACT
>JAITWS010000072.1 GCA_031285185.1 Methylobacillus sp. | reverse complement strand
CCCCCCCCCCCCCCCCCCCCCCCCCCCCCCCCCCCCCCCCCCCCCCCCCCAAAATGCAGTGGTTCATTTGGGTTACATCCTCTCCCTGTTTAAAGATGTATTGCATTTGCATTTGAAATAAACTATCCCAAAACTTGGAACAAAGCATACCCCTCATTTTTTATAAATGCAAATCGTATTGAATATCCGTTCTTAATTGGGGTTTTGCAGTTGGGGCAACATTGGCTGCTTTTATTCCCCTTCACGGGCGGGAAATAAACTACCTCCGCAAGACCCGCCGCCCAATCGCCCTGCGCGTTATAATCTCTGTCATCCAATCATCGGTCTCCGGCATGAACCTGATCCGCGAGCGGGACTTTGTTGGCAGCATTGCCGATGCCCTGCAATATATTTCGTATTACCATTCGCCCGACTTTCTTCATGCGTTGCATGTCGCGTGGCGGCGCGAGCCGTCTTTGGCGGCGCGGGATGCGATCGCGCAGATTCTTGTCAATTCGCGGCTGTGCGCGGAAGGGCGGCGTCCCTTGTGTCAGGATACCGGCATCGTCACCGCGTTTATCAAGGTCGGGATGCAGGTGACGTGGGATACGGACAAGAGTTTGCAGGCGTTGGTGGATGAGGGTGTGCGCCGCGCGTGGGCGCATCCCGATAATGTGTTGCGCGCTTCCATCGTGGCCGACCCGGCGGGCGGGCGCAAAAATACGCGCGACAATACGCCTGCCGTGGTGCATGTGGAGATCGTTCCGGGCGACAAGGTGGATGTTTTTATCGCGGCCAAGGGCGGCGGTTCGGAGAACAAGGCGCAGCTTGCGATGCTGGAACCCAGCGACGATATCGCGCAATGGGTGCTGGATACCGTGCCGAAAATGGGCGCGGGCTGGTGTCCGCCCGGCGTGCTCGGCATCGGCATCGGCGGCACGGCGGAGAAAGCCATGCTGCTGGCCAAGGAATCGCTCATGGCGCCCATCAACATTCAGGAACTCAAAGCGCGCGGCGCGAAAAATCGCGCGGAGGAGTTGCGGCTGGAACTTTACGAAAAAGTGAATCGTCTCGGCATAGGCGCGCAGGGGCTGGGCGGGTTGAGCACCGTGCTTGACGTGAAAATTCTGGAAGCGCCCACGCACGCCACTTCGTTGCCGGTCGCGATGATCCCCAACTGCGCCGCCACGCGCCACGCGCATTTCACGCTGGACGGCAGCGGCGCGGCGCATTTGCCGATTCCGAATTTGCAGGATTGGCCGCAAATCGCGCTCGATACGGGCGCGGCCATGCGGCGCGTGAATCTGGACAAACTCACGCGCGAGGAAATCACGCAATGGCAGCCGGGCGAAAAATTATTGCTCTCGGGAAAATTGCTCACGGGGCGCGACGCGGCGCATCGTCGCCTGTTTGAAATGCACGCGCGCGGCGAAAAATTGCCGGTGGATTTTACGGGACGTTTGATTTATTACGTCGGCCCGGTTGACCCCGTGCGCGATGAGGTGGTTGGTCCCGCCGGGCCGACCACGGCGACGCGCATGGATCGCTATACCGATTTCATGCTCGACCACACCGGGCTGCTCGGCATGATAGGCAAGGCGGAGCGCGGCGCGGCGGCGACCGATTCCATCCAGCGCCATCATTCGGTTTATCTCATCGCGGTGGGCGGCGCGGCTTATCTGGTTTCCAGAGCGATCAAATCGGCGAAGGTCGTCGCATTCGCCGATCTCGGCATGGAAGCCATCTACGAATTTGAAGTCGCGGATATGCCGGTCACGGTCGCGGTTGATACGCAAGGCCGCTCCGTGCACCAATCCGGCCCTGCCGAATGGCGCGGCAAAATCGCGGCGATTCCTGTTTTTTCGGAGTGAACCATGACGCATCTTTTCACACCCATCAAGCTGCGCGAACTTGAACTCAAAAACCGCATCGTCGTTTCGCCGATGTGCCAATATTCGGCGGACGGCGGCTTTCCCAACGACTGGCATTTTGTGAACTACGGCAGCCGCGCGGTCGGCGGCGCGGGGCTGGTCATCGTCGAGGCCACCGCCATTTGCCCGGAAGGGCGCATCTCGCCGTGGGATCTCGGCATCTGGTCGCAGGAACACATCCCCGCCTTCCGCCGCATTACCGATTTCATGCGCGAACAAGGCGCGTCGCCCGGTATACAAATCGCCCACGCGGGTCGCAAAGCCTCCTGCGCGCAACCGTGGAACGGCGGAAAATTCATCCCCGTCGGCGCGGGCGGCTGGCAAACCGTCGCGCCTTCCGCCGTGCCGTTCAGCCCCGCGCACGGCACGCCTCACGCGCTCACCGAAACTGAGATTGAACGCATTGTCGAACAATTTGCCGATGCCGCGAACCGCGCGCTCGCCGCGGGTTTTGAAGTCGCGGAAGTGCATTGCGCGCACGGTTATTTGCTGCATGAATTTCTCTCGCCCATCGCCAACCGGCGCGACGATGACTACGGCGGCAGTCTCGAAAATCGCTGCCGTCTGCCGCTGCGTATCGCGCGCACCATACGCGAATTGTGGCCGTCGCAATGGCCGGTGTTTGTGCGTATCTCGGCGACCGATTGGGTCGAAGGCGGCTGGGATTTGGCGCAATCCGTCCAGTTCGCCAAGTGGCTTGCGGACATCGGCATAGACCTCATGGATTGCTCCGGTGGCGGCATGACGCCGGATGCCGTCGTCCCCGTCGCGCCCGGTTATCAAGTGCCGTTCGCCGCCGAAATCCGCAAGCAAGCCAACATCGCAAGCGGCGCGGTCGGTCTCATCACCGAGCCGCGACAGGCCGAAAAAATCCTCGCCGACGGCGAAGCCGATTTGATTTTTCTCGCCCGCGAATTGCTGCGCGACCCCCACTGGCCGCTGCGCGCCGCCCGGGAATTGGGCGCGGACATCGCGTGGCCGGATCAATATGCGCGGGCGAAATAATGAAATTGCATCGCGTCCTGTATCCGGCCATGGTCTTGCTGCTCGCGCTTCCGGTTCACGCCCAAACCGAATCGGCAGAGGAGTTGGCGGGACGGGCGCGTGGTGACATACGTTATTTCAGAACTCATGGCAACACGCAGGGAGTGTACGAAATTTTTCTGGAAGCGCAATCATTCGTCGCGGCTGAAAACAAAAAGAACGGCACACACTGGATTGCGACCGAACCTGATATCAGAATCGCCGTTCCGCGCTGCGTCAAACCGTTGACTGCGGCATGGGCATCGAAAAATTACGGGCTTTCCCAAAAAAGCGTTGTCGTTTTCTGCTCGGAAACCGTGATTAAAAACAGCGGAAACAAGGACTTTGAAAAGTGGCATGTTTTTGTGCCCGTAACGACAAATGCAAGGGATGCAAAATGAAATGGACTGACGTGCAACAAATCGCGGAGGAACTCTGCGACCGTCACCCCGACGTGGATCCGCGCGCGATACGCTTTGTGGATTTGCACAACCATGTGGTGGCGCTGGAAGATTTCGACGACGACCACAGCCGCGGCGGAGAGCGCGTGCTGGAAGCGATACAGGCGGCATGGATCGCGGAGATGTAGGGGCGCGGTTTTAAATTCGTTTTCGCAGGTAAAGATGCGGACGGGTTTGAAACCCGCCCCAAATGCTAATCAATGTGCCAGAGCGGTAGGGTGGGTTGAGCGTAGTGTTCTGCCGGTACACATAGGTAACACAATGTCGGGAGACATAGGTAACGCTTTTAAGATACGGACGTGCATGTTTATGGAGGATGCGCGATGCCGTGGAAGGAGAGTAGTGCCATGT
>JAITWS010000121.1 GCA_031285185.1 Methylobacillus sp. | reverse complement strand
TTCCACACGTTATGCGCGGATAATCAGCGCGTTTTGATGGAAATCGCCAAGGTTCTGAATAAGGCACAAAATCGCTGATCCGATAAGTCCGCGAAGTTGTCATGGCGCGGCAACTGTGTAATGATGATATTCGTTCACTGTCATTACAGAGAGGCAGAACAGGATACTCCCATGCTATTGCAAATCCGCAACCCCAGAGCGCGTGAGCTGGCGCGCAAAATTGCCCGACAAAACCACGTTTCGATGACAGAAGCGGTGGTGAACGCGCTTGAAGCCGAGTATCGTCGTGTAGCTGCGCGGCAGCCCTTGGCAGCACGACTGGACGATATTGCCGATGAGCTTGCGGTCATTGCTCAGCCGGGCGGGCGGGAGATGACGAAGGATGAAATTGATGCCATGTGGGGGCATTCTTGATGTTCGTGGATACTTCGGTCATTGTCGCCATTCTGTCCAAGGAGCCGGATGCCGCGGAGTTTGCCAACCGAATGGAAGAAGCGGCGCAATGCCATATTTCAGCTTTGGTTATTCTTGAAGCGACCATGCGGCTTTCCACCAAACTCAACATAGCGCCGGTCGAGGTGGAAAAGCGGATTTGGGCGCTGATGGATGCTGCCGAAATTGCGCTGGTGGCGATGGATGCGAAAACTGTCAGCCTTGCCGTGCAGGCTTTTGCCGAGTATGGCAAAGGGCGAGGTCATCCCGCGCAACTCAATCTGGCGGATTGTTTTTCCTACGCCTGCGCCAAATCGTTGGGCGTGCCCTTGCTTTACAAAGGGAAGGATTTTTCCTGTACGGATTTGGGGTAATCGCCCAAGGCTTCCGCCCCCGATCTGACGCGCATCCTCCCTCGCCGCGTTCATTGCCAAAAGAATGGCTACCGTAATTGCGAAGATGGTTGGAGGCTAATTTACCGCCTCTCTTGATCCCCGCCCGCATCTTTTGTCCACCCGCCACCCAGCGCCTTGAACAAGCTCACCACGGCGGCGCGTTGGGCGTTTTCGGCGTCTGCGCGGATGAGTTTGGCTTGCAGCAACTGGCGATCTGCGTCGAGCGCGTCGAGCAGGCTGGCGACGCCGCCTTCGTAGCGCATGTCGGCGAGGCGTTTGGCTTCGGTCAGCGCGGCGATGCGTTCGGTTTCTGCTTGCAGAATGTCGCGCGCGGCGGTTTGGTTGGTCAGCGCGTTTCGCACGTCGCCGAAGGCGTTGGCGATGGTTTTGCGGTAATCGGCCACGGCTTGCTCGCGGCGCGCTTCGGCGGCTTTCACGTTGTAGCCGAGACGGTTGGCGTTGAAGATGGGTTGCATCAATCCGAGCGCGAACTGGAATATTCTGGCCGGGCCGGTGAACAGGTTGCCGAACGTCGAGCTTTCGGAGCCGAGATAGGCAGTGAGCGAAATGGACGGGAAATATTCCGCGCGCGCGGCGGCGATGCGCGCTTCCTGCGCCAGCAGATTTTGCTCGGCGGCGCGGATATCCGGGCGGCGCAGCAGCAAATCGGAAGGCAAACCTGCGGGAACCCACAGCGTTTGCACGGGCGCGACATTGCCGCGCGTCACGCCGTCTTCCATCACCGCGCGCGGCGAGCGGCCAAGCAGGACGGCGAGCGCGGTTTGCACGCTGTCCTGCACCTTGAGCGCGGCGGCCAGTTGCGAACGCGCGGCGGCTTCTTCGGCTTCGGTCTGGCGCAAATCGTAGTCGGAAACGAGTCCCGATGCGTTACGCAATTTCAGCAGCGCGAGACTTTCCGCGCGGGTTTTGAGCACGTCGCGCAGCACTCCCACCTGCGTGTCGGCGGCGAGCAGATTGAAGTATTGCTGCGCGACATCCGCCGTCAACGTGAGTTTCACCGTGTCGCGCGCGGCTTCTGTGGCGAGCAACTGCGCGCGCGCGGCATCGCTCGCGTGGCGATATTTGCCCCAGACATCCACTTCGTAACTCGCGTTCAGCGTGAGACGGACATCGTTGTTGATGACGGGCATCCCCGGAAAAGACATGCCGGTCGCCTGCGAGGAGCGTGTGCGGGTGGCGTTGCCGTTGGCGGTGACAACGGGATAGCGATCCGCGTCGGTCACGCCCAGCACCGCTTCGGCTTCCTGCACGCGCGCGGCGGCGGCGGCGATGTCGTGATTGTGTTCCAGCGCCTCGGCGATCAGTTGATCGAGCACGGGATCGTTGAACAATGTCCACCAATGTTCGCCCGCCGCGCCCGCTTGTTCGCCCGTTTCGGTCTGCCAGTTTTGCGGCAATTCCGTCGCGGGTTTTTCGTAAGCCGGATTGAGAAAACTGCACGCGGGCAGCAGCGCCGCGAGCGCGACGGCAAGCAATGTTTTACGCATGGGTGACCTCTTTTTGTTTGTCATCGCGCACGATTTTGTCTCGTACAATCAGGCGATAGAACAGCGGCACAAAGAAAATCGCGAGGAAGGTCGCAGCCATCATGCCGCCCATGACGCCGGTTCCGACCGAGTGCCGCGCGCCCGCGCCCGCGCCGCTTGAAATCGCGAGCGGCAACACGCCGAAGATGAACGCGAGCGAGGTCATCAAAATCGGGCGGAAGCGCAAACGCGCGGCTTCCAGCACGGCTTCATAAGCGGACATGCCGTCCTCGTGTTGTTTCATGATTGCAAATTCGACGATAAGAATCGCGTTTTTGGCGGCGAGGCCGAGCAAGGTCACGAGTCCGATCTGGAAATACACATCGTTGGTGAGCGGCGGAATCGGGATATGCAGCAGATGAAACACGAGGTTACGCACCCACACCGCGCCCAACGCGCCGAACAGACCGAAGGGCAGGGCGAGCAGCACGGCGAACGGCAATGTCCAACGTTCATACAGCGCGGACAAAATCAGAAACACCATGATCGCGGCCATCGCCAGCGCCATGCCGGATGCGCCGCTGGAACGTTTTTCCTGAAACGACGCGCCGCTCCATTCGTAGCTGAAATCGGGCGGCAGCACTTCCTTCATGAGGCGTTCCACATTGGCGATGGTCTGGCCGGAACTCATGCCCGGCGCGCCTTCGCCCATGAGTTTGACCGCGGGCAGATCGTTGAAGCGATCCAGCGTATCCGGTCCGTTGCTGTATTTCACCGTGGTGAATGCCGACAGCGGAACCATCTGGTTATTCGCGCCGCGCACATGCAGCGCGGAGATGTCCTCCGGCTTGCTGCGATATTCCGAATCCGCCGACATCAGTACCTGCCAGGTGCGTCCGAATTTGTTGAAATCGTTGATGTAAAGCGTGCCCAATGTCGCCGAAAGCGTGGTGAATGCTTCGTTCAGATTCACACCCAGCGCGGCGGCGCGTTGCCTGTCCACGTCAATGAAAATCTGCGGCGTTTGCGGTCGCCACAAGGTGCGCGCGTAGGCGAAATTTTTATCCTGCGCGGCCTTGGCGATGAAGGCGTTCACCACTTCGTTCATGCGCTCCGAGCCGCCTTCGCCGCGATTCTGGATATAAACCTCGAAGCCGCCCGCGGTGCCGAGACCGAAGATCGCGGGCGGGTTGAAGGCGACCGCGAACGCCTCCTTGATACCGCCGGTTTTGGCGAAGAAATCGCCGACCAGCGCCTGCGAAGGCAGGGCGCGCTCGTCCCACGGTTTCATCGTGGCGAAGATGGTTGCCGCGCTGTTTTTATATGAGCCGCCGATGAAGTCAAAGCCGGTGAAGGCGACGGCGTACTCGTTGGCGGGATTGGATTTGATCGCCTCCGTCACAACGCGCTGCACCACGCGATCAGTGCGCGCGAGGCTGGCACCGTCGGGCAAATACACGGCGGCGATATAAAATCCCTGATCCTCTTCCGGCACGAGCGAGGTCGGCGTGCTGCGCCACAAATGCGCGGTCATCGCCACCATGCCGAGAAACAGCAGCACGCCCACGAACGAACGCTTGAGCATCCACGCCACGCCGCCGGTGTAACGGCGCGTCATCCAGCCGAAAAATCGGTTGAAGGCGTCGAAAAAAGCGTGCGTGTGTTTGTGTTCGGGGCGCAAAATCGTGGCGCACAACGCGGGCGTTAGCGTGAGCGCGACCACACCGGAAATCGAAACGGAAATCGCGATGGTGATTGCGAATTGGCGATAAAGCTCGCCCGCGAGACCGCCGATGAAAGCGATGGGCACGAACACCGAAATCAGCACCAGCACAATCGCGATCACCGGCCCCGTCACTTCGCGCATGGCTTCCGTGGTCGCTTCCGCAGGCGTCATGTGCGCTTCGTGGATGAGGCGCTCGGCGTTTTCGAGCACCACGATGGCATCATCCACCACGATGCCGATGGAGAGCACCATGCCGAACAGCGTGAGCGTGTTGATCGAGTAGCCGAGCAGATACAGCCCGGCGAATGTGCCGATGAGCGAAACCGGAACCGCGAGCGTCGGGATCAGCGTCGCGCGCAGGTTTTGCAGGAACAGCAACACCACGAGAAACACCAGCGCCATCGCTTCCAGCAGCGTTTTCACGACCTCGCGTATGGAGACTTTGACGAAGCGCGTGGTGTCATAAACCGTCGCGTATTCCAAACCCTTGGGGAAGGATTTCGCGATTTCCGCGACCGCGCCGTTGACCTCTTCCGCCACGCCCAGCGCATTCGCGCCCGGCTGCAAAAACACGCCGACCAGCGTCGCCGATCTGCCGTTGACGCGACCGATGAAATCGTAATCCTTGGAGCCGAGTTGCACGCGAGCGACATCCTTGAGTCGCACTTCCGCGCCGCCGGATTGCGCGCGCACGATGATGTCCTCGAACGCTTTTGCGTCGGACAAACGGCCTTGCGTGGTGATGGTGTAAACCAGTTCCTGATCGTTGCCGGTCGGGTTCTGGCCGATTTTGCCGGGCGCGAATTGCGCGTTCTGGCTGCTGATCGCGGCAGCGACCTCGGCCACGGAAACGCCCATCTGCGCCATGCGATCGGGCTTCAGCCAGATACGCATCGCGTAATCTTTCGCGCCGAAAATCTGCACATTGGTCGTGCCGGGAATGCGCTTGATGCGATCCAGCGCGTTCAGCGTCACATAGTTGCTGATGTGGAGATCGTCCAGCGTGTTGTCCGGCGAATAAAACGCGATCACCTGCAAAAAGGACGATGAATCTTTCGCTACGGTCACGCCCTGCCGCCGCACCTCCTCCGGCAGACGCGCCTCGACCTGCTTGATGCGATTGTTCACATTGAGCGCGGCCTTGTCCGCATCCGCGCCGATGTTGAAAGTCACCTTGATCTGCACGATGCCGTTTGAGGATGAAGTCGAACTCATGTACATCATGTCCTCGACACCGTTGACCTGCGCCTCGATGGGCGCGGCCACGGTGGATTCCAGCACCTGCGCCGACGCGCCGGGATAAATGGCCTGTATGGTCACGATCGGCGGCGTGATTTCGGGATATTGCGCGACCGGCAAACTCCGCATGGACGCGAGACCGGCGAGCACGATGAAGATGGACATGACCGCCGCGAATATCGGGCGCTTGATGAAAAAACTGGAAAAATTCATGGCGGATTACTTTGCGGGCTGTGCCGGTTTCGCGGTTTGCGCGGGTTTGCCGAGGCTGACGGCGGCACCGGGAAATACTTTCATCAAACCTTCGTAAATCACCTGATCGCCCGCCTTGAGGCCGCTTTTCACCACCCACGCTTTTTCGCCGCCGGGCGCGGCTGTCCATTCGCCCACGACGATGGGACGGGGTTCAGCGACCAGTTGACCGTCTTTGTTTTTGACCGCGACCAGGACGCTTTTGCCGCTCGTGCCTTCCTGCACCGCGCGTTGCGGCACGGTGAGCGCGGCGGGGCGTATCGCGCCTTCGAGTAGCACGCGCACGAACAAACCGCTTTTCAATTTGTAATCGGGGTTCGCGAGTTGGCCGCGCATTTCCAGCGTGCCGGTCTGGTTGTTGACGGCGGGGGAAACATAATTGACTTTGCCGACCTGTCCGATTTGCGTGCCGTCGCGCTGCAACAAACGCACGTCAAAACCGCCCGGCGGCAATTTCAACGCGCCGTCGGCGATTTCCTGATCCATGCGCTGCCGCTCGTTGTCGGCCACGTTGAACACCACATAAAGCGGATCGAGTTGCACCAGCGTGGTGAGCAGACTGTCGCCGTTCGCGTTGATGAGCGCGCCCTCCTGCCGCAACGCGCGTCCCGCCACGCCGGTGACGGGCGCGGTGATGGTGGCATATTCCAGATCAAGCTGCGCCGCGCGCAATTGCGCTTGCGCCTGGGTGAGTCGCGCCTGCGCGGCCTGCACTTCGGCTTGCGCGATCTGCTCCGCCGAAGCCGCGTCATCCGCCTCTTTGCGGCTTACCGCATGTGCCGCCGCGAGCGGCGCGAGCCGCTCACGTTCGCGCCCCGTCTGCGCTGCCGCCGCTTCCGCGCGGGCGATGTCCGCCTGCGCCGGCGCCACCGCCGCCTGACCCGCCGCCACCTGCGCCGCGAGCGGGCGCGCGTCGAGCCGGAACAAAGGCTGTCCCGCCTTCACCAACGCGCCTTCCGCATAAAGCCGTTTTTCCACATAGCCGGTCACGCGCGCGCGCACCTCCACCTCGCGCGAACCGGCGGTCTGGCCGATATATTCAAAACTGACCGGCACATCCGCCGGTGTGATCGGCATCACGCTCACCTCGGGCGGCGGCTTGTGATTCGCCGCATCGTTCCGCGATTCGGAACAGGCTGCGAGCGCGAGCAGGGGAAGAAACGTCAGAACAAGACGAGGATGAAGCATGGTTGAATCCTGATTTTGCCAATTAGTTGCATAAGCAGCATTCTAGCATTTTTCGATGCGTGAACTTTTACGTGATTATTAACGAAGGTATCCCGAAATTCGGGATGCACAGGTGCGCTTGCATTGGGAGTAAAACCAGCGCACCGCGATTTTTAAACAAACCGCGATGCGCCGGTTGTGTGGGCGTGTTGCCCTGGTGTTTTTGCCGACTCAGCCGAGCAGGGACATGCGTTTCATCACGGTGTCCTTGTCTATCAGCTTGTGCTTGATCGCGGCGAGGACGTGGATGACGAGCAGGACGATGAGTGCCCAGGCGGTGAATTCGTGGACTTCTTCGAAGAAATGGCTTACTTTCTCGTTTTTCAGCGCGTCCACCAGCGGTACGCCGAACCACGCGACGCCGTATTTGCCGAACCAGGACATGATAAAGCCGCTGACCGGCACGGCGATCATGAGGATGTACAAGCCGATGTGTCCCAGATGCGCGAGCAGTTTTTCCCAGGCTTGCATACTGTTGGGCAGCGGCGGCGCGGCGTGGGTCAAACGCCACAAAACGCGCAGCGCGATGAGTGCCAGCACGGTGACGCCCAGCGATTTGTGCAGATTGAAATAGAAGCCGTTCACATAGGTCGGTTCCGGCAGCGTGACGGTGTAAAGCCCCAGATTGAACAGATCGAAGCTGGCCTCAAAAGGCGATTGCTCGGGCAGCGTGCCCAGCCACAGCCCCAAAACCAGCAGAGCAATAATCAAGAGCGCAATCAGCCAATGCAGGATGATCGCGATTTTCGTGTAGCGTTGCACATCGTTCATGGTTCATCTTCCTTTCAATGAAAATATCGCGGAATCAACGCGAATCAACGGGGAAGTATAGCCCTTTTTGATTAATCGGCGCTTAAGGATAAACGCACAGATATATTTCCGGTTTCGGGCGGATGCGTTGCGAAACGGATCAGGTTCGGATGTAGCTTTCCAGTTGCTGAATCAAAAATTGCTGGTGTTCAATGATGGCTTTCACGAGGTCGCCGATGGAGAGCACGCCGACCACTTTGCCGTTGTCGAGCACGGGCAGATGGCGAATGCGTTTGTCGCTCATGAGGTTGATGCAGTCATCCACGGTGCGTTCGGGCGTGACGGTAATCAGTCGCGCCTCGGGCGTCATGATGTCGGCGACCGATGTGTCGCGCGAGGTTTTGCCTTTGAGCGCGATGCCGCGCGCGTAATCGCGTTCGGAAAAAATTCCGACCAGATGGTTGCCGTGCATGACGAGTAACGCGCCCACCTGTTTTTCCGCCATGATGCCCAGTGCCTCGAATACGGTCGCGGTGGGCGAAACTGACAGCACGAGGCTGCCTTTGGTGTCCAGTAATTGTTTCACGGTCTTCATAGTTTGATCTCCTTGCGCGGTGTTTTTATGGTGGAAGTATTGCGCGTTTTACAAGAATTGCAAACTGTTTTTCCCGCCTTGTTTATACTAGCGTCTTTGATTTTTATCCCGGTTAAATTTAATTGAAACCCATGAATATTTTTGCCTCCACGCAGGCACGCGCATTTGCCGCGTTGATCGTTTTGGCGCTGATCTGGGGCTACAACTGGGTGGTGATGAAAATCGCGCTGCACTATTCCACCGCAGCGCAATTCGCCGCGCTGCGAACATTCGGCGGCGGCTTGTTTTTGCTTATGCTGATGGCCGCGATGCGCAAACCATTGCGACCGCGCGAAATCCCCAGCACGATTGTTCTGGGGCTGTTGCAAACCACTGGCTTCACCGGATTCATCATCTGGGCGCTGGTGCAGGGCGCGGCGGGCAAAACTTCGGTGCTCACGTTTACCATGCCGTTCTGGGTGTTGGTGCTTGCGTGGCCGCTGCTGGGCGAGCGCATACGCGGAATGCAATGGCTCGCGGTTCCGCTGGCGCTGTGCGGCTTGATGCTGATTTTGCAGCCGTGGCATCTGCACGGTAGCCTCGCGAGCATGTCGCTGGCGGTGCTTGCGGGCATCAGTTGGGCGTTGTCGGTGGTGTATCACAAGCGGCTCACCCGGCGCGTGCCCAATCTCGATTTGCTGTCGTTCACAACCTGGCAGATGCTGTTCGGCTCCGTGCCCATCGTGCTGTTCGCGTTGTGCGATTTCGATCAGCCGATAGACTGGACTCCCAGCTACACCGCGGCGATTCTGTTCAGCGTGGTGCTTGCGAACGCGCTCGGCTGGCTCGCGTGGCTGTATGCCTTGCAGCGTTTGCCCGCGGGTGTCGCGAGCATGACTTCCATGCTCATCCCCGTGATCGCCGTGCTTTCCTCCTGGGCGCAACTGGGCGAGCGCCCCGATCTGGCCGAAGCGGTCGGCATGGCGCTGATAATCGGCGCGCTGCTGGTGATTTCGTGGATCAGCATACGCCGCCATTTGCAGGTGGATGCGGCGATGGGGCAGGACTAATGTTAAAATTCCGCTGATTTTTAAAAGGATAAACGAGGAACAAGCACTATGGCAGGGCACAGCAAATGGGCCAATATCCAGCATCGCAAAGGACGGCAGGACGCGAAGCGCGGCAAAATTTTCACGCGGCTTATCAAGGAAATCACGGTGGCGGCCAAGCTGGGCGGCGGCGATGCGAGCATCAACCCGCGTCTGCGGCTCGCGATTGAAAAGGCCAAGGCCGAATCCATGCCCAAGGACAATATCGAAAACGCGGTCAAACGCGGCGCGGGTCAGCTTGAAGGTGTCAACTACGAAGAACTGCGTTACGAAGGTTACGGCATCAACGGCGCGGCGGTGATGGTGGATTGCATGACCGACAACAAAACCCGCACCGTGGCCGATGTGCGTCATGCCTTCAGCAAATTCGGCGGCAATCTCGGCACCGACGGTTCCGTCGCGTTTTTGTTCAAACATTGCGGCGTACTGCTTTTCGCGCCCGGCGCGGACGAGGGACAGATCATGGAAATCGCGCTGGAAGCGGGCGCGGAAGATGTCATCGCGAACGACGACGGCAGCATCGAAGTCATCACCGCGCCCAACGATTTCAGTGCGGTAAACGAGGCGCTGGCGAAAGCCGCTCTCAAACCCGAAGTTGCCGAAGTCACGATGAAAGCCGCCACGGAAATCGAACTCACCGGCGACGATGCCGCGCGTATGCAAAAGCTGCTGGACGCGCTGGACGATCTCGACGATGTGCAGGAGGTTTACACCTCCGCGGTGATTGAAGAGTAAGCCATCAACGCGATCCGCATTTTGGGTATAGACCCCGGCCTGCGCCAGACCGGCTTCGGCGTGATCGCGAAAACCGGCGAAAAGCTGGATTACATCGCAAGCGGAACCATCAAATCCGGCGAAGGCGAATTGCCGCAGCGACTCAAGACGATACTGGACGGTCTCGCGGAAGTCATCGCGGAATATCAGCCGGAGCAGGTCGCGGTGGAAAAAGTATTCGTCAACGTGAATCCGCAATCCACGCTGCTGCTCGGTCAGGCGCGCGGTGTGGCGATCGCGGCGGCGGTTTTGCGCGATTTGCCGGTGGCGGAATACACCGCGTTGCAGGTCAAGCAATCCGTGGTCGGCAACGGCCACGCCGCCAAGGAACAGGTGCAGGAAATGGTAAAGCGTTTGCTCAAGTTGCCGGGCTTGCCCAAGCCGGATTCGGCGGATGCGCTGGCGTGCGCGATTTGCCACGCGCACGGCGGGCAAGGTTTGGGACGATTGGCGACGGCGGGGTTCAGGGTCAGAGGCGGGAGGTTGGTGTGATCGGACGTTTGACGGGTGTGTTGCTGGAAAAAAATCCGCCGCAAGTGCTGCTGGATGCGGGCGGCGTCGGCTATGAAGTCGAAGTGCCGATGAGCACGTTTTACAATCTCCCCGCGACCGGCGAGCGCGTGACGCTGCATACCCAGTTCATTGTGCGCGAAGACGCGCAACTGCTTTACGGATTCGCCACCGACCGCGAACGCGCGACCTTCCGCCAGTTGCTCAAGGTCAACGGCATAGGCGCGAAATCCGCGCTCGGCATTCTTTCAGGACTTTCCGTCGAAGAACTCGCGCAAGCGATTGTTTTGCAGGAACCCGGCTTGCTCACGCGCATCCCCGGCATAGGCAAAAAAACCGCCGAACGTTTGCTGCTGGAACTCAAAGGCAAACTCGGCGCGGAAATCGCCACGACTTCCGGCGGCGGCGCGCCCGCGCCCGGCATCGCCCACGACACGCTCAACGCCCTGCTCGCGCTCGGCTACAACGAGCGCGAGGCGCTCGCGGCGGTCAAACAATTGCCGCCCGAGCTTTCCGTGTCGGAAGGCATACGGCAGGCGTTGAAAGCACTCAGCAAATGATAGAAACCGACCGCCTCATCGCCGCCGAACCGCAAAGCCGCGAGGAAGAGGCGCTGGAACGTGCCTTGCGCCCCAAGGCGCTGGACGAATATATCGGCCAGGAAAAAGCGCGCGGGCAACTGGAAATTTTCATCAACGCCGCGCGCGGACGTTCCGAGGCGCTCGATCATGTGTTGCTGTTTGGTCCGCCGGGACTGGGCAAAACCACGCTCGCGCACATCATCTCGCGCGAGATGGGCGTCAATCTGCGGCAGACTTCGGGGCCGGTGCTGGAACGCGCGGGCGATCTCGCCGCGCTGCTCACCAATCTCGAACCCAACGATGTGTTGTTCATTGACGAAATCCACCGGCTTTCGCCCGTGGTCGAGGAAATTCTTTATCCCGCGATGGAAGATTACCGGCTCGACATCATGATAGGCGAAGGCCCGTCCGCGCGTTCCGTGCGGCTTGATCTTCCGCCCTTCACGCTGGTGGGCGCGACCACGCGCGCGGGCATGTTGACCAATCCGCTGCGCGACCGTTTCGGCATTGTTTCGCGGCTGGAATTTTATTCGCCGGAAGAACTCGCGCGCATCGTCCGCCGTTCCGCCGGTCTGCTTGATGTCGCGCTCGATGATGCGGGCGCGCTGGAAATCGCGAAACGCTCGCGCGGCACGCCGCGCGTTGCCAACCGCCTGTTGCGCCGCGTGCGCGATTACGCGCAGGTAAAAAGCGACGGCGTGGTTTCGGCGGAGATCGCCGATGCCGCGCTCAAAATGCTGGATGTGGACAAGCTTGGTTTCGATGTGATGGATCGCAAACTGTTGCTCGCGGTGCTCGAAAAATTCGACGGCGGCCCGGTTGGTCTCGACAATCTCGCCGCCGCCATCGGCGAGGAACGCGACACCATAGAAGACGTGCTGGAACCCTACATGATCCAACAGGGCTATCTCATGCGAACGCCGCGCGGTCGCGTCGCCACGCGGCTCGCCTGGCAGCATTTCGGCCTGTCCGCGCCGACCGGCTCTGGCGATGGATTGTTTGATGAGCAATAAATTCGTCTGGCCAGTGCGTGTTTATTACGAGGACACCGACGGCGGCGGCGTGGTTTATCATGCCAACTATCTCAACTTCATGGAGCGCGCGCGCACTGAGTGGTTGCGCGCTTTGGGCTTCGAACAGGACGCGCTGCGCGTTGATCCCGGCATTTTGTTTGTCATGCGCGAAGTGCGGTTAAAATACAAAAAACCGGCGTGCTTCAATGATATGTTGGAGGTCGTTACGGAACTCACGGACGCAGGTCGCAGTCTGTTGCAGTTCAGACAGACGATTTCGCGCGGCGATGATGTGCTGACCGATGCCGAAGTCGAAGTCGTATGTGTGGATGCGGGGCGCTTCAAACCGATTGCGATTCCGCCGTCCGTCCGGGAAAAAATTACCAAGGTAACGTAGAGAAAAATCAACATGAACATTTCCTCCGATATGTCGCTGCTCAGTCTGATTACCGGCGCTTCGATTCCGGTGCAGATCGTGATGGCATTGCTGGTGCTCGCTTCGCTGGTGTCGTGGTGGTACATCTTCATCAAGCTGTTCACCATACGCCGCGTCGTGAACGACGCCGATTCGTTCGAGCGCGCGTTCTGGAACGGCGGCGATCTCAACAATCTGTACGAAAGCGTTTCCACAGGTCGCCGCGCGCGCGGCATGGCGCTGATTTTTGAAGCCGGGTTCAAGGAATACGCGCGGCTCAAAAAACAGGGCGGCATGGAAATCAGCGATCTCATGGAAGGCTCGCGCCGCGCGATGAAGGCCGCGTTCAACCGCGAGATGGAAGACCTCGACGCGCATCTGCCCTTTCTCGCCTCCGTGGGTTCGATCGCGCCTTACGTCGGTCTGCTCGGCACGGTGTGGGGCATCATGAATTCCTTCCGCGGGCTGGCCAATGTCGCCTCGGCCACGCTCGCGCACGTCGCGCCCGGCATTTCCGAATCGCTCATCGCCACCGCGATGGGCTTGTTCGCGGCGATTCCGGCGGTGCTCGCGTACAACCGCTTCGCCACCGATGTTGACCGCCTCGCGGTGCGCTACGAAAGTTTCATCGAGGAATTTTCCAACATCCTGCAGAGGAAAGCCTGATGGCGCGCGGGAAAGGCGGTCGCCGCCTGATGAACCAGATCAACGTCGTGCCGTATATTGACGTGACGCTGGTGCTGCTCGTGATCTTCATGATTACCGCGCCCATGAGCAATCCGGGCGTGGTGGAGTTGCCGCAGGTCGGGCAGGCGCTGAAACAGCCGGTCGCGCCCATGGTGATTTCGATCAAGACCGACAAGACGCTTGATCTCGACGGCAAGGTGATGAAGCGCGATGAAATTCTGTATGCCGTGCGCCAAAAGACGCAGACCAATCCGCAACAGTCGGTGGTGATCGCGGCGGACAAAAATGTGCGCTACGAAGAGGTCGTCGGCGTGATGGATTTGCTCAAGCAAAACAAGGTGGAGAAAGTCGGATTGCTGCTCAAGCCGGCTTCCTGATTCATTCATGGCGATAGCGCGCGAGTACGAAAAACCACAGGCGCTCAAGGCCGGAGTTCTGGCCTTGCTGGTTCATGCCGCGTTTTTTCTCGTGCTCGTGACGAGCTTCAACTGGAAAGCAGCGCTGCCCTTGCAGGTGTCGGATGTGCAGCTTTGGGACAGTTTGCCATCCACCGCCAAATCCGCGCCGCCGGAAATCAAACCCGAGCCTAAACCCGAACCAAAAATTGAACCCAAACCGGAACCCAAGCCGGAAGCGGAAGAAACCAAAGCCGATATTGCGCTGAAGAAAAAGCAGGAAGAAGAAGCCAGAAAAAAAGAAGAGGCACTTAAAAAACAGCAGGAAGCCGAACTCAAAAAACAGAAAGAGCAGGAGCTGATCCGCCAGTTGTCGGACGATCCGCTCGCGAAAAAGAACGCGAAGGAAGAGCAGAAAAATAGCGCGTCGGCGAGCAACGCCGCGCAATCTGCCGCGGCCAAGGCGGAAGTGGGCGATTACACGGCACGCATACGCAGCAAGATTTTCAGTTGGATGAATCGCCAGTCGTGCGGCGACGCGGTTCCCGAATACAGCATTTCCGTGTTGCCGACCGGACAGATTTCAGGCACGCCGAGGCTGGTCAAAAGCAGCGGGATCGCGGCTTGCGACGATGCCGCAATGCGCGCCATCATGCAGGCGCAGCCGTTGCCGTTGCCGCCCGACCCTGAACTTTTCGCGAATTTCCGCGACTTACGCATACCATTCAAACCCGAACAGCAATAATTTTGTGCAAACATTTCGCTTAACTACTCTATAATTCAACCATGACACGTTACCTGCTTATTGCATTTTTCAGTTTGTGCGCGCTCGCGCCCTCTGCGGCGCAGGCCGAGTTGACCATTGAGGTGGTCGGCGGTGCGGCGCAGCAGATACCCATCGCCATCGTGCCCTTTGCCGATGCCCAATCGCCCGACGCGCTGACGCCGGTGATAGGCGCGGATTTGCGCCGCAGCGGATTGTTCCGCACGCTGGAAACGCGCGGCGTGGCGAATCAGCCGCATGATCTCGCGGAGGTGAAATATCCCGACTGGACGGCGTTGCAGGCGCAGGCGCTGGTGATCGGCAAGGTTGAACCATTGGCAAACGGCAAGTTGAAAGTGAGCTTTCGTCTGCTCGATGTGCTCAAGCAAACTTCGCTGGCCGGGCTGGAATATGAAATCACGCCCGCGCAGGCGCGCGGAACCGCGCACAAAATCGCGGATGTGATCTACGAAAAGTTGACCGGCGAGCGCGGCGTATTTGCCACGCGCATCGCCTACATCACCAAGATACGCGGCAGTTTCGCGCTGCAAGTCGCGGATTCCGACGGCGCGAACGCGCAGACGGTGCTGACTTCCAAAGAGCCTATCATTTCCCCGGCATGGTCGCCCGATGGTTCGCGGCTCGCGTATGTGTCGTTTGAAAAAAAGAAGCCCATCGTTTATGTGCAATCGCTGGTTTCCGGCCAGCGCGCCGTGCTTGCGGGTTTCAAGGGCAACAACAGCGCGCCCGCGTGGTCGCCGGATGGCAGCAAGCTCGCCATCGTGCTGACTTATGCCGCCAATTCGCAGGTGTTCACCATCAACGCGGACGGCTCGGGTTTGCGTCAGGTGACATTGAGTCGCGCGATTGATACCGAGCCGGTCTGGTCACCGGACGGAAAATGGATATACTTTACTTCTGACCGTGGCGGCAGCCCGCAGATTTACAAAACGCCGGTCACGGGCGGCGAGGTGACGCGCGTGACTTACGAAGGCGGCTACAATGTCAGCCCGGCGCTTTCGCCGGACGGAAAATTACTCACCTATGTGCGACGCGAGAACGGCAAATTTCGCCTCGCGCAGCAAGACCTCGCCACGGGGCAGGTGCAACTTTTGAGCGATACCGGCGAGGACGAGTCGCCGAGCTACGCCCCGAACGGACGACAAATTCTTTACGCCACCAGCATCGGCGGCAGGGAAGTGCTGGCGGTGGTCTCCTCGGACGGACGCACCAAACAGCGTCTGAGCGAGGCAGGCAGCGCCGTGCGCGAGCCGGCGTGGGGTTCCTGGATGAACTGATTTTCGATTTTTTATCACTGATTTTTCAAAGGAGGATTTACCATGAGCAAACGTTTATTCGGAATGATCGCGCTGGCCGTGTTTCTGGCGGCGTGTTCCAGCACCAAAGTGAAGGAGGAACCTGCTCCCGTCAAGGACAGCAGCGTGAATTCGCAAGGTTCGTCCGCGTCGTCGAGCGGATCGGGCAGCACTTCCGGCACGGACACATCCAATGTTTCCGGCAATCCGCTGACCGACCCCAACAACATTCTTTCCAAGCGCAGCATTTATTTCGATTTCAACAAGGACGACGTGAAGCCGGAATATCGCCCGCTGGTCGAGGCGCACGCCAAATATCTCAAGCAACATCCCGATGCCAAAATCATGATTCAGGGCAACACGGATGATCGCGGCAGCCGCGAATACAACCTCGCGCTGGGTCAGCGTCGCGCGGTTTCGGTCAAGAACGCGATGAATGTTTACGGCGCTTCCGACAACCAGATCGAAACCGTGAGCTACGGCAAGGAAAAACCGCGTTGTGCCGAAGCCACCGAAACGTGCTGGGCGCAAAACCGTCGCGCCGACATCCTGTATTCGGGCGAGTAAAACATGCGTTGGCTGCTGCTGTTTCCCTTGTTGTTCCTGAGTTTCGCGTCGCACGCGGGGCTTTTTTCCGACAACGAAGCGCGCGATGAAATCGTCAAGCTCCGCAAATACGTCAAGGAAGATCAGGACAAGCGCATCACGGATTTGCAAACCCGGCTTGATGCGGTTGCAAAGCGTCTCGCGGACGTGGAATCTGCCCAGCAAACACAGGTGATGAATCTGATGGGGCAACTGGACAGCCGCGATGCGGAAATCAGCCAGTTGCGCGGGCAGGTGGAAGTATTGACCCACGAACTCGAACAGGCGCAACAACGGCAGCAGCAGTTTTACACCGACCTCGATGCGCGGCTGCGTAAGCTGGAAGGCGGCACGTCCGCCGCCGGAAGCTCCGACACGGCGGCCACCGCCGCCGATGCCGAGGAGTTGAAAGCCTACGAAGCCGCGCACACTTTGTTCAAGGCGAACAAATTCAAGGATGCCGCCGCCGCGTTCGACAAGTTCGCGCAAAGTTATCCGAACAGCAAATATGCGCCGAGCGCGCAGTATTGGATGGGGTATTCGCTCTTTTCCCAGAAAAATTACAAAGGCGCCATCGCCGCCCAGCAAGCGTTGATCCAGAAATACCCGGACAACGAAAAAGTGCCGGACGCGATGTTCAATGTTGCCAACAGCCAGATTCAACAGGCCGATCTCAACGGCGCGAAAAAAACGCTCAAGGATTTGATCGCCAAATACCCCGACAGCGAAGCGGCTCCGCTCGCCAAAAAACGTCTGGCCGTGCTTGAGTCGGCCAAGAAATAGTTTGTGCTGGCGAAAAAGCCGATAAGCAAAACGGTTGCCCGACAATTTCCCGTTCATCCTTCGACAATCTCAGGACGAACGGGAGATCGCTTCTCTGACCTATGAAAATTTACGAAATCTTCCACTCGTTGCAGGGCGAATCAACGCGCGTTGGTTTGCCCACGGTTTTTGTGCGTCTCAGCGGCTGCCCCTTGCGTTGCGTTTATTGTGATACCGCTTACGCTTTTCAGGGCGGCAAAAACATGCGCGTGGAACAGGTGCTCGAAAGAGTCGCCGCGTTCGGCACGCCTTATGTCACCGTCACCGGCGGTGAGCCGCTCGCGCAAAAGGAATGTCTCGCGCTGCTCGAAAAATTGTGCGATGCCGGTTACAGCGTTTCGCTGGAAACCGGCGGCGCGCTGGATACCAGCCGGGTGGATGCGCGCGTTTCCGTAATACTCGATCTCAAAACGCCGGGTTCGGGCGAAGCGGAAAAGAATTTATGGAGCAATCTCGCGCATCTCAAGCCCGCAGACGAAGTGAAATTCGTGCTGTGCGATCGCGCGGATTATGACTGGGCGAAACAGACGCTCGCCGAACGCGGCATCGCCGACAAATGCACGGTGCTGTTTTCGCCGGTTTACAGCCGACTCGACCCCGCCGACCTCGCCGATTGGGTGCTGCAAGACCGCCTGCCGGTGCGCGTGCAAGTGCAGTTGCATAAAATTCTTTGGGGCGAGACGCCGGGGAAATGATGGCGACGAAAAAAGCGGTCGTTCTGCTTTCCGGCGGTCTTGATTCCGCCACCGTGCTCGCCATTGCGCGCGCCGAAGGTTATGAATGCCATTGTCTCAGCCTTGATTATCACCAGCGCCACATCGCCGAGCTGCAAGCGGCCAAACGCATCGCGGCGGCCTTGGGCGCGCGCGAACATCGCGTGGTGCAATTCAATCTTGCCGATTTCGGCGGCTCGGCGCTCACCGACGCAAACATCGCCGTGCCGGAAACGCCGGGCGAAGGCATTCCCGTCACCTACGTCCCCGCGCGCAACACCATCATGCTGTCGCTCGCGCTGGCCTGGGCGGAAGTGCTGGGCGCGCGGGATATTTTCATCGGCGTCAACGCGCTGGATTATTCCGGTTATCCCGATTGCCGCGAGGAATACATCGCCGCCTTCGAACGCATGGCCAATCTCGCCACCAAAGCCGCCGTCGAAGGCCATCATCTCAAAATACACGCGCCGCTGATCGCGCTCAACAAAGCGCAAATCATCCAACGCGGTCACGCGCTCGGCGTGGATTACGGCCTCACCGTTTCCTGCTATCAGGCCGATGCCGCAGGCCGCGCCTGCGGCGTATGCGATTCCTGCCGCTTCCGCCGCGCGGGTTTCATCAACGCGGGCATCCCCGACCCCACGCATTATCGAACGCCATCGCCGTGAAAAAACTTTGGGGCTGAAGTAGATTAGCTTAGATGCTAAGCTAATCATATGAAGCTAACGCATTGTAAGTTATCGAGAAAACAGCGGACAAAGTTGCTTGAATACTTCGTTCTGGAAGTGACAGCCAGATCCGCAGCCGATATTCTGGGCATACAAGCCAACACAGCCATTCTGTTTTA